>CAJFUI010000021.1 GCA_904420145.1 uncultured Oscillospiraceae bacterium | reverse complement strand
GTCGATGATGGGGGAGTAGACCTTGTCGCCGAAGCGGACGTAGGTCACCACGCTGCCGCCCCGCTGGCTCATGCCGTGGACCTCGGAGACCTTGACGTCGTATCCCTTGTCCAGCAGGAGGCGGCCCAGCAGCTTGCTGGCCAGCAGGGAGCCCTGTCCGCCGACGCCGACGATCATGATGTTCTTCGTTTCCATGCTCACTGCTCCTTTCTGCCGCCGAGGGCGTCAAACTTACAAAGCTGCTCGCACACGCCGCAGCCGGTGCAGAGGGTGTTGTCGATCACGGCTTTCTTGTCCACAATGCTGATGGCCGGGCAGCCGATCTTCATGCAGGACTTGCAGCCCACACATTTGCTGCTGTCGGCGGTGATGGGGCCGGGGTGCTTGACATACTTCAGCAGGGCGCAGGGCCGACGGGAGATGATGACGGAGGGCTCGTCGGCGGCCAATTCCTCCTTGACAGCCTGATCGCACTCGGCCAAGTTGTAGGGATCCACCACCCGGACACGGTGGAAGCCCATGGAGCGGCAAAGGGACTCAAGGTCGATCTTGCCGGCGGGGTCGCCCTTGATGTTGTAGCCGGTGGTGGGGTTCTGCTGGTGGCCGGTCATGCCGGTGATGGAGTTGTCCAGGATGACCACCGTGGAGTTGGACTGGTTATAGGCGATATTGGCCAGGCCGGTCATGCCGGAGTGCATGAAGGTGGAGTCGCCGATGACGGCCACCGTCTTGTGCTCCGCCTCAGCGCCCAGGGCCTTGTTGAAGCCGTGGATGGCGCTGACGGAGGCGCCCATGCACAAGGTCATCTCCATGGCGGAGAGGGGAGCCACAGCGCCTAAGGTGTAGCAGCCGATGTCGCCCAGCACCGTGCACTTGTTCTTGCTGAGGATGTAGAACATCCCACGGTGGGGACAGCCGGCACACATGACAGGGGGACGGGCGGGGATCGCCTCGGCCAGGGGCGTCCCGGTATGTACCTCGCCGCCTAATTTTTCAGCGATCAGGTTCTGGGAGAACTCATCCACCATGGGCAGTACGTCTTTGCCGATGACGGAGAGGCCCAGCTGACGGCAGTGGTTTTCAATGATGGGGTCCAGCTCCTCCACCACAGCCAATTTCTCCACCTTCCCGGCAAAGTCGAGGATCAGCTTCACCGGCAGGGGGTTGACCATGCCTAACTTCAGCACGCTGACACTGTCACCGAAGGCTTCCTTCACATACTGGTAGGAGGTGGAGGAGGTGATGATGCCAAGCTTGGTGCCGCCCATCTCCACCCGGTTGAGGTCGCAGGTTTCGGCAAACTCCGTCAGCTTCCGGGTGCGCTCCTCCACCACGGGGTGGCGGCGCTTGGCGTTGCCCGGCATCATGACGTACTTGGCGATGTTCTTCTCATATGGCTTGGCAGGGGCCTCCTGGCGCTTGCCGGTCTCCACCACGCTCTGGGAGTGGGCGATACGGGTGCACATCTTCAGCATCACCGGGGTGTCAAAGGCTTCAGAGATCTCGTAGGCCCGCTTGGTAAAGGCGAGGGCCTCGGCGCTGTCGGAGGGCTCCAGCATGGGGAGCTTGGCGGCGATGGCGTGGTGACGGGAGTCCTGCTCGTTCTGGGAGGAGTGCATTCCCGCGTCATCGGCCACGCCGACGACCAACCCGGCGTTGACGCCGGTGTAGGACATGGTGAACAGCGGATCGGCGGCCACGTTGAGCCCCACGTGCTTCATGCCGCAGAAGCTGCGCTTGCCGGCGAGGGAGGCGCCGAAGGCCACCTCCATGGCCACCTTTTCATTGGGGGCCCACTCGCAGTAGATTTCGTCGTAGGTGGCCGCGATTTCCGTGATCTCGGTGCTGGGGGTGCCGGGATAGCTGGAGACCACGCAGCATCCCGCCTCGTAAAGCCCTCTGGCAACGGCCTCGTTGCCCAAGAGAAGGGTTTTCATGGGAATACCTCCTTATTGTACAGATTCGTCGCCGATGGAATCTCTCACCGATACGGTAACGGTCTGGCTGTAGCAGGAGAAGATTTCTTCGACACGCGCCGGCGCGCTGGCCGGTGTTAAGAGGCTGACGACCGGAACGATCACCAGCCCGGCCAGCATGCAGAAGGCGCCGGCGTTGATAGGAGACTGCAGCAGGGCGGGGAAGCTGGAGCCCACAAAGATGTTGGCCAGCATCACCACGGTAGTAAAGATGAAATTCACCCAACAGGCGGCCCGGGTGGTCCGCTTCCAGTAGAGGCCGTAGAGGAAGGGGGCCAGGAAGGCGCCGGCGAGGGCGCCCCAGGAAATGCCCATGAGCTGAGCGATGAAGGTCACATTGGACTTGTATTGGATCAGCGCGAGGACCACGGAAATGGCAATAAATACCACCACCAGGGCCCGCATCCACCGGACCTGCCGTTTTTCGTCCATATCCTTTATTATATTATCCTTAATGAAGTCCAACGTCAAGGTGGAACTTGAGGCAAGTACGAG
The DNA here is from genome assembly GCA_904420145.1 of uncultured Oscillospiraceae bacterium. Classification (GTDB taxonomy): domain Bacteria; phylum Bacillota; class Clostridia; order Oscillospirales; family Oscillospiraceae; genus CAJFPI01. The sequence goes on along the minus strand of CAJFUI010000021.1, from coordinate 11,156 downwards.
GGAAGATAGGGTGGACATAGAGGCGGAGAGCACCAAAATCACCACAATGGCGATCAGAATAGTGGGCAGTCCCGAGAGCATGGTGGGGATGATGGAGTCGTAGCCGTTGGCCGCCACGTCGATCTCGTCGGAATAGAGCCGGCCAAAGCCGCCGAGGAAATAGCAGCCGCCGGAAACAATGATGGCAAAGATGGTGGAGATGATGGTCCCCTTACTGATGGCGTTCTCGCTCTTAATGGCATAGAACTTCTGTACCATCTGGGGCAGGCCCCAGGTGCCGAGGCTGGTCAGCAGCACCACGCCTAAAAGGCCCACGGGATCGGGGCCGAAGAAGGAGGCGAACACCCCCGGCGTGGTGGAGACGGAGGGGTCGCTGACCCTTGCTAAGCCATCCAAGGCCGCCAAAAAGCCTCCTTGACTCTTCAGCACAGCGAGGATTACGGCAATGATCCCTACGATCATGATGATGCCCTGGATGAAGTCGTTGATGGCAGTGGCCATGTAGCCCCCTGCGATGACATAGACGCCGGTGAGAACGGCCATGGCGATCACGCATACGGAGTAGTCCACGTCAAAGGCCATGGCAAACAGGCGGCTGAGGCCGTTGTAGAGGGAGGCGGTGTAGGGGATGAGGAAGATAAAGATGATGACCGAGGCGCACAGCTTCAGGGCGCGGCTGCCAAAGCGTTTGCCGAAGAACTCCGGCATGGTGGCGCTGTCCAAGTGCTGGGTCATGATTCTTGTGCGCCGGCCGAGGACCACCCAGGCCAGCAGAGAGCCGAGAAGGGCGTTGCCGATGCCCGCCCAGGTGGCGGCGATGCCGTAGCGCCAGCCGAACTGGCCCGCATAGCCCACAAAGACCACGGCGGAGAAGTAGGAGGTGCCGTAGGCGAAGGCGGTGAGCCATGGGCCCACCGACCGGCCGCCGAGGACAAAGCCGTTGACGTCGGTGGCGTGGCGGCGGCAATAGAGGCCGATGCCAACCATGACGGCAAAAAAAAGGATGAGCGGGATGACTTTGATCATCATATCAGACATGGTATTTTCTCCCCTGTGTTTTGGTTTCCTTTCCCAATTCCCAGATGGAAAGAGGGAGGCGGCGTTCAGTTTGTAGTCTGGGCCTCCACCAGCCGCTCGCCGCAGTATTTATCCCGCAGGACAGGCTTCTCGATCTTTCCGGTGGGATTTCGGGGCACGCGGTCGAAGATAATCCTTCTTGGCCGCTTGTACCGGGGCAGCTCCTTGCAGAATTGGTTGATCTCCTCAACCGTACTGGTGACGCCGTCCTTCAGCTCAATGATGGCGGCGGCGATCTCACCGAGGCGCTTGTCGGGCAAACCGATCACCGCCACATCCTTGATTTTATCATTCTGGCGGAGGAAGTCCTCGATCTGCACCGGATAGAGATTCTCGCCGCCGGTGATGATGACGTCCTTCTTCCGGTCCACTAAGTAGATAAAGCCGTCTTCATCCATACGGGCCATGTCGCCGGTGTAAAGCCAGCCGTCCTTGAGCACCTCGGCGGTAGCCTCCGGGTTTCTGTAGTAGCAGAGCATGACGCCGGGGCCCTTGACGATCAGTTCCCCCACGTCTCCCTGTTTTATGTCGTTCCCCTGTTCGTCTACAATCCGAGCCTCCCAGTGGTAGCCGGGCTTGCCGATGGCGCCTACCTTGTGGATGTTCTCCACACCAAGATGGACGCAGCCGGGACCAAGAGATTCGCTGAGGCCGTAGTTGGTGTCATAGAGGTGGTGGGGGAAGACCTTCAGCCAGCGGTGGATCAGGCTGGGGGGCACCGGCTGGGCGCCGATGTGCATCAGCCGCCACTGATCCAAGCAGTAGTCATCTAATTGAATCCGGCCGCTTTCAATAGCGTCTAAAATATCCTGTGCCCAAGGCACCAGCAGCCAAACGATGGTGCACCTCTCCTCGGTGATCGCACGGAGAATCCATTCAGGCTTAACGCCCCGGAGCAGCACGGCCTTGCTGCCGGAGATCAGGGAGCCAAACCAGTGCATTTTTGCGCCGGTGTGGTAGAGGGGAGGGATGCAGAGAAAAACGTCGTTATGGCTCTGACCGTGGTGGTGCTGCTCAGTGAGGCAGGCGCTGACCAGGGCACGGTGGTTGTGCAGAATAGCCTTGGGAAAGCCCGTTGTGCCCGAGGAGAAATAGATGGCGGCAAAGTCCGTCTCCTCAAGGGCCACCGGAGGCGCGCTGGAGGAGCAGTAACCCATCATGCCGCAGCAGTCCTCAGCATAGTCGGGAACTTGACATCCCACATAAAATTTCATTTTCAGCCCGGTGAGAGAGGGCATAATGGGGTCCAGCCGCTCCACGAACTCCGGCCCGAAGATCAGCACCTCCGCGTCCGCAAGCTCTAAGCAATACTTGATCTCCTCGCTGGAATAGCGGAAGTTCATGGGCACGGCGATGCAGCCGGCCTTGAGAATACCGAAATAGAGAGGGAGCCACTCGATGCAGTTCATCAATAGGATCGCCACCTTGGTCTCCCGTTTGACGCCCCGGCTCAAAAGCAGATTGGCAAAGCGGTTGGCCCGCCGGTCAAAATCCCGCCAGCTGATCTCCCGGCGGTAGGGAGCGTTTGGATTGGTCCCCTGAATCAGACTGAAATCCCGCCAGGTCAAGGCCTCCAGCATGGCCCGGTCCCGCTCCTCAGAGGGATTGAGCTCCACCAGACTGGTCTGATTGCCATAGAGCCGCGCGTTTCGCTCCAAAAAATCCGTGATAACCATTGTGATACTCCTTTTTCCTCTCAGCATTCTATAAAAAAGACGTCCTCTGCAGCATTGCAGAGGACGAGAGATTCTTGCGCTTACCGCGAAAACAGGTTAAAAATTTCCGACTGTATTCTCACACTTCTGCCGGACGTGGCCGGCTACAGCTGCTGCCGTTTCCCCCGCACCGGACCATGTGGGAGCAGCGGAGGACTGCCTGCTCCGGTCTAAAATTTTCCCGAAAAGGGGCAGCTTGCATAGTTGGCTCCGTCTTTGCGCTATTCAATAACGGAGACAACTTTATCACTTTTAATCACTAAAGTCAAGGGGGTTTTTCCCACTTTTCGTGCTATTTCCCATGAATAGTGTAACCATTGATATCGATGTGCGCCACATGCACACCCTGATCGTCAGTAACGTCCACGCAATAGAGACTGGTGGTGCGGCCTGCCTTAATGCAGCGGGCCTCCGCCGTCAGAACTGTCCCCTTGGCGGGGGCGAGGAAATAGGTGGCGGCGTTCTGGGAGACGGTGACGTCCTCGCTAAAGCCATTGGCTGCTACAGCGAAGGCAAAATCCGCCAGCGTAAAAATAGCGCCGCCCATAGGTACCCCTGCGGCGTTTAAGTGCTGGGGGCGGAGGGAGAAGGCACAGCGGGCATGCTGGGGCTCAGCGGCCAAAATCTCGGCGCCAAGGAGCTCGCTGGCGAAACGGTCGGAATAGAAGCGCTGCTTGAGTTCTGCTAAAGTGGGCATAGGGATTCTCCTTTTTGTAATCTGTATCAGACAGTGCTTAGTATACCACTTTTTCGGATTTTCGCAACGGCGTTTCCGAAAAAGGCTTTTTCATCTTGTCCTTTTCCGCCGAGGCCGCTATAATGGGCTCAGGAAAGCTGGGAGGCCGCTGGCCGCGGTACAGGGAATACCAGGACTGACAGAGGGTCTCCCGCTGACGGAGGGGAGAAGGGTGCTATGAGGCGTATCGGAAAAATTCTGCTGTCGGTTCTGCTGGTGTTGGTCCTGCTGATAGGCGGCTACGCGGCCTATGTGTTTCTCGCCTACTACCGCTTGGAGGACAACCTGACGCTGACGGTGGAGGGGAGCGCAGCGGAGGAAGCGCCGACGGGGGAGAGCCTCCGGGCGGTGTCCTACAATGTGGGCTTTGGCGCCTACAGCGACGACTTCACCTTCTTCATGGACGGCGGCACAGAGAGCCGGGCCCGTTCCGCCGAGGCGGTCTATGAGAATCTCGACGGCGCTGTAGAGGCGGTGGCGACGCTGGAGCCGGATCTTCTGTTGCTGCAGGAGGTGGATATCGACGGCACCCGGAGCCATCACATCAACGAATATGAATATATCTGCAACCAGCTGCCGGAGCTGCCCTGCCGCGTGTTCTCCCAGAACTACGACAGCCCCTACCTCTTCTGGCCTCTGACAGAGCCCCACGGGGCCAACCGGTCGGGGCAGGTGACGGCCTCCCACTATGGGATTACCTCCGCCCTGCGCCGCAGCCTCCCCATTGAGACGGGCTTCATGAAGCTGGTGGATCTGGACCGCTGCTACTCCGTCAGCCGCATCCCGGTGGAGAATGGGAGAGAGCTGGTGCTCTACAACCTCCATCTCTCCGCCTACACCTCCGACGGCACCATCGCCGAGGAGCAGCTGCAGATGCTCCTTGGGGACATGTCCGGGGAGTATGAGAAGGGAAACTACGCCGTGGCGGGCGGGGACTTCAACAAGGATCTGCTGGGCAGCTCCGCCGAGATCTTCGGCGTCTCCGGGGAGGACTACACCTGGGCCCAGCCGATTCCTGCGGAGCTGATCCCCGACGGCCTCGCCGTTATCGCTCCCTTTGATGAGATGGACCCCGTGCCCTCCTGCCGGAACGCGGATAGGCCCTACGGTCCGGACGACTATGTGGTGACGGTGGACGGCTTCATCGTCTCCGGCAACGTGACGGTGGAGGGCTCCGCCGTGGCGGACACCGGCTTTCGCTGGAGCGACCACAACCCGGTGTATTTGGATCTGATTTTGGAGCCGTAGTGGAAAATCATGCAAAAAGGCCAGTGCCATTTTTTTCGTGGCACTGGCTTTTTTATCGTCCGTACAAATGCTGCTTACACTAACCGGCAGGCGCTGTTCAGCGTCCCAGCAAAGAAGTCGATGATATTCCGGGCGGCGGCGAGATTCATAGCCTGAAAGTTCTCCGTGGTGTAGGTGGCTGTGTGGGGCGTCAGGACGGCGTTGGGGCAGTCTAAGAGGGGAGAGGTGGTGCAGGGTTCGCTGTCAAACACGTCCACCGCCGCACCCCGCAGCAGTCCGCCGAGGAGGGCATCCCGCAGGGCGGGGACGTCCACGATGGGCCCCCGGGCGATGTTGATGAGCACGCTCTCCCGCTTCATACGCCGAAATTCCTCCGCGCCGAACATTCCCCGGGTGCGTTCCGTCAGGGGCACATTGATGGAGAGGTAGTCGCTGTCGGACAGCAGAGTGTCCCAGTCGCAGTAGGAGACGTGGTATTCCTCCGCCCAAGCCGCCTGCGGATGGCGGCAGAAGTAGCGTACCTCCATGCCGAAGGGGACCGCGCGCCTGGCGATCTCCTTCCCGATGCCGCCAAAGCCCACCAATCCAAGGACACGGCCCTTAGCGCCGGGCATCATGGTCCGGCACCACTCCCCACGGTGCATGGAGGCGCTCTGGGCTGCGACATGCCGGGCAAAGTGGAGGACGTAGGCCATGACATGCTCCGCCACCGCGGCCTCCACCGTGCCTACCGCCCGGACCGCGGCCACGCCATGGGTCCGGCAGGCTGCAAGGTCGATGGAGTCATAGCCGATGCCCCGCCGGGAGACGATCTTCAGCCTTGGGCAGCGCCTAAGAACGGCGGCGTTGATGGGTTCCAGCCCAATGATGGCGGCGTCGGCGCCGCCGATGCGCTCCGCTACCAGCGCCGGGTCCGTACCCGGGCCCAGGGATTCGCCGCTGTAGTCGGTGATCTCCCAGCCGGCCTCCCGGAGCAGCGCCATGGCGGAGGCCCCTGTGGCGGAAAAATCTCTTGCGGTGATGACAAGCTTCATCGTGATTCCTCCATCGGAAAAGCAAATAGACCATCTGACAGCGGCGCACCGCCGTCCTGTCTTCTTATTTGACAGATAAGGCCTTGACCAGGTCCTCGTCCGGGTGGACATAGGCGGTCTGATAGGGGTCATAGACCACCATGCCGGGCCGGGCGCCGGCGGGCTTTTTCACATATCGCACCGGGGTGTAGTCCACCGCCACCTGGCGGCTGTCCCGGCCCTGAGAGAAGTAGGCGGCCAGCACGGCGGCCTCCTCCATGCTCCGCTCGTCCGGCGTCTCCCCATTGGTGCACAGGATTACGTGGGAGCCGTGGATTTTCTGGGTGTGGAACCAGATGTCCCCCTTGGCGGCGGACTTGGTAAGGGCGTCGTTTTGTGTGTTGTTCCGCCCCACTAAGATGCGCAGGCCGGCAGAGGAGCGAAACTCACGGGGCTTGGAGGGGGCGCGGCGGGGGGCTTTCCCCTCGCTTTTCTGCCCCTTGAGATAGCCGGAGAGCCGAAGTTCAGCGCGAATGTCGTTGAAGTCCTGCTCCAGCTCCGCCCGACTGAGCTCATCCAGAATACTGCCGAGATACTCCAGCTCCCTGCGGCCAATGGACAGCTGCTCTGTGAGGTAGCGCTCGGCGGTGCGGGCTTTGCTGTACTGCTTAAAATACTTGGCGGCATTCTGCTGGGGCGTCAGCAGGGGATCGAGAGGGATGGAGATGAGGGAGGCGTCCGGCTCGTAGTAGTTCTCCGCCTGAAGCAGGGAGGCCCCCTTCTCCATCCGGTAGAGGTTGGCGGTAATCAGCTCTCCCTGCAGGCGCAGCTGCTCCCGATTTTTTGTCTCAGCGAGCTCCTGCTCCTGGGCGGCCACCCGGCGGGCGATTCGGTCCCGGGCGTTGGCGGCGGTTTTCAGCAGATCCTGCCCCTTCTGGCGGAGGCGTTCCTGCCGCTCCCGCTCCTCAAAGAACCGGTCCAGCAGCTCCGAGAAGGTCTCCATGGCGCTCCCGCCGGTTTCTCCGCCGTACTGTCGGATGGGCAGGTAGGAAAAATCAGCGGCCTTGCCGTCCCGCAGAAGCAAAAATGGAGTGAAGCGATTTTCCTTTACAATATCCTGCCAGCCGGAAAAAGCTTGGACGATTGCAGCTTCCCCGCCGGCAGACAGCACAGAGGGATCGGCGTCGGTCCGCCCGCAGCCGCGAAAGACAATCTCCCGGCAGATGAGAGGGGAGAGGGCGAAAAAGCGGCCCAGCAGCCACTCGCTGAGAGCGGCATCCGGCGGCGCCTCTTGGAGCAGGGAGAGAAATTCCTCCGGGGATGTGGTCAGGGGATCCATTTTTTCTGTGGCGGGGGGCAGGCGGTAGAAGAGGCCCGGCAGCACCTGGCGCTTCTGGTTCATCTCCATATCCACCCGGCGCAGGCAGTCAATGATCCGGCCGTCGGCGTCCAGCAGGATCAAGTTGGAGCGCCGCCCCATGCACTCGAGGATCAGCTGACGGGTGCCGGTGACGCCCAACTCGTCCATCACCTGAATCTCTATGCGCACCACCCGGTCCAGCCCCTCCTGGGACAGGGAGAGGATCCGCCCGCCGCTCAGGTGCTTGCGCAGGAGCATGCAGAACATAGGGGGCGCGGCGGGGTTTTCCCGGGACAGGGCGGTGAAGTGGATCCGCGCCTGATTGGCACCGGCGTTCAGCAGCAGCTTCCGCCCGCCCCGCAGGGTCAAAATAACCAGCTCCCGGGCGGGCTGCTGGATTTTTTCAATGCGCGTGCCCACGGCCTCCTGCAGTTCGTGGACCACGCCGCGCAGACAAATGGCGTCTAAGGGCATGGGGTCATTCCTCCATCATGGCACAAAAAAGCTCGTTGATCCGGTCCGTGCGGCCCAGCAGGTAGAGATAGCCCAGCAGGCACTCCAGGGCCGTGGCCTTCAGATACTCCCCCCGGCTGGCGCTGTGGGGGATGGTGTTGACGTGGGCGTTGCGCCCACGCTTAAAAACAGCCAGCTCCTCCCCGGTGAGCAGGGGGAGGATGCGGTCCGACCGGGCCGCCTGGGCCTCGGCCCGCACCAGCTCCACGGCAGCGCGGTGGAGCCCCCTGCCTGTGGCCTTCCCGTGGGCGCACAGGTAGGAGCGGACCAGCAGTTCATAGACGGCGTCGCCTAAGTGGGCCAAGGCGATGCTGCTGATGTTGCGGATGTCGTCCTCCGGCAGCCGGAGGTGGAAGTAGTTTTCCATAGTGTATCCCCGTTCTCTTGATTCTTCGCCTATTATACAGAAATTCCCCGCAAAGTCAAATAAAGGGCCGCGTCTGCGGCCCTTTGCGACTGTCGAAAAAGCGGCCATGCCGCTTTTTCGAGGAGACCGCAGCCCACCGCGCGCAGGATTTGCCCGCTAAAAGCGGAAAAATCCTACACTTGCGGGCTGAGATGTGTATTCGGTCACGCACATGTCGCGGCCGAATACGGATTTGACTTCTTTCGCGCCTCTGGGCGCGAGCGCTGCGAGGTTTTGTAACAAACCGCATAAGGGGCCGCAGATGCGGCCCCTTATGCGGTTGATTTACGGCTGCTTGGTGTTCGATTGGATATAGTTCTCAGCGGCCTTGAGCACCTCCACGTCGCTGGCGAAGGTGATGAGGGGCAGGGCATCGGCATAGGAGAACCAGCCCAGCTGCAATATCTCCTCCGCCTGGGGATGCTCCTCGCCGCCGGTGGGGGTGGCGAGGAAGAAGACCACGTCCTTGATGACGCCGCGCCGCGGGGCATAGATCACCAGCTCGCGGAAGCGGGTGTCCAGCTCCACGGTAAGCCCCGTCTCCTCGAGAATCTCCCGCTTGGCGGTGTCGGCCTCCTTCTCCCCCTTCTCCATGTGGCCCTTGGGGAAGCTCCAGTGGGCGGCGCCGTGCTGGGCCAGCAGATATTCGTGGCCATTTTCCGTCTTCCGCCAGATGACAGCGCCGCAGGACTTCTCCTCCACCGCCTTGGTGAAGGTGCCGCCGTCCCCCCAGGTCCAAGCGCCGCCGTGGGCCCCCACCTCAAAGTGGTACTTGGCGATGCCGAGGTCCACGTTGGAGAAGTTGTGCTTCTCCGTCAGCTGGGCAGTCACGGCACCGTTGCTGTAGAGGAAGCGGACAGGCTGGAGGTTTCTGGCCGAGGGGGCCCGCTGCACCGCCGCGATGCCGGACATGAACCAGGCCGGGGCGGCCCCCAGTCCCATGGACAGCTCGGCGGGGGTCTTGCTCTTGCGCTGCATAACGCCGCGGATCACCTTCTCCTTAGCGCTGGGCTGATCGGCTACCGGGCCGACCGTCACCACGCAGCAGAGCTTTTCCCCGCTCTGCAGGAGGGCCTGGCAGCGCTCCTTGTCGTAGGTGCCGCCCACCCAGCAGGTACCAAAGCCCATGGTCGTGGCGCCGAGGACCACCTTTTCCCCGTAGTAGCCGCATTTTTCCTCCACATCGGGGTCACTCTCCGGTCCGGCGATCAGGATCAGGTTGCGCACGCCGCTGAACATCCCGTAGCCCTTCAGGCCGGAGAAGACCTCAGGGCACTCGGTGACAAGGCGCAAGCGGAGCCCGCCGGCGCGGTTATTCTGCTCAATGAGCTTGTTGAGCTCAGAAATCTCCTCCTCGCGCAAGGGCCTGCTGACATATTTGCGGTTGGAGATTCTGCGGATAATCGCCTCAGGATACGTCATAGGATCACCCTTTCTTCCTCATGTTCCAGCTTTTTGGGAAATTTTACTTGTCTATAGTATACTACATCCTCCGCGAATACGCAATAAAAAGAGCGGGGGAGCGGCAGGAATCTTGGCGGGGGAGGGGAGGGAGCGTATGGCAGCCAAGCAGCCGCACCCACCATGCCTTTTCGTCGTGATGGGTGCGGCCGCTTCGTCTAAAGGAGATATTTTTTTTAAAGAGGGCCGCTACCAGGCGGCCTCAATGAGGACGATCTCGCTGTTTGTCCCAATGCGGATAGGCAGCTGGAAAAAGCCGCTTCCCGCAGAGATGACGGAGTGGGTCCTGCCGTGAAGGCCCTGTCCATAAAAGTACGCCGGGCCATTGGCCCACTTGGTGAGGAGATTCATGGGGAAAAACTGCCCCTTGTGGGTGTGGCCGCACAGCACCAGGTCCGCGCCGCAGGCGGCGGCCTCCCGAATGCCCTGGGGGTCATGGTCCAGTATGATCGTTGGCTTTTCCCGGTCTGCTGTCTCCATCAAGTCCTGCAGGGGCGTCCGAATATCCGCCATGTCCACAATTCCCGCCCGGCCGATCAAGGTGTATCGGGGCAGCGCGGCGGCCTCGTTATAGAGCAGCTTGATGTTGGCCTCCTCGAAAAAACGCCGCAGGCGCGGATCCGTGATGGCGGGGTCGTGATTGCCGAGCACAGCGTAGACGCCCTCCGGCGCCTCCAACTGCCGCAGAATGGCGGCAATCCGGTGCAGCAGGTTGTCATCAGAGGGGAGGCAGCCGTCAAATACATCGCCGGAAATGACCACCAGCTCCGGCGACAGGCGGTTCACAGCGGCTGTCAGCCGGCTCAAATACACCTCGCCGATAAAAAGGCCGATGTGCAGGTCGCTGAGCAGAACCAGCCGGGCGCGTTCGCCGCGGTTTCCCATCGAGAGGGAATAGACCACCGTTTCGAGACGTCCTGCGTGGATACTGCCGTAGAACAGCAGCGCGATGGTCAGCCCCGCCGCTGCCAGGATAAGCCGCGCCCGCAGGATACGGTAGAGGGACAGCAGGAGGGAGGCGAGGTCAACAAGCAGCAGGAGGACATCGTAGAGCAGAAAGCAGAGAAAATAGGCGGAGATCCGCTTGCAGCAACGGAGCATCCGATTCCCATATCCAGCGCGCTGGGCGTATGCCAAGAGAAGCAGCAGCGCCAGCAGCAGCAAAAAAATCGGCAGATACCACTGCCGCCCGAACAGCCATTCCACTGCGTTTCCCAGCCGCAGCCCCATGTAGACGGCCGCCGCTGTGAGGAGGAGCAGAAACAGCTTTGCAAAGGCGGCGGTAGTAAGAAACTTTCCAAACTTTGTTTCCACAGAGATCCCTTTCCTTACGTCAATGAAAGCGGCTTGCCGCAAGCTGGCAAAGGAGGCTCGTCGGCAGCTTGCGGCAGACTTTTGCCTGGTTTGATTGTGATATAAAATAATTGTATCGCCCTATCTTGTCAAGGCGTTTTGGAAAAGTTTTCAAAAACGTTACAGATGGGCAAAATACCTGCTGGTGGATTTGGTGCGTGGGTGCGCTGGCCCTGTGCGGCGGAGGAGGAGCAGAGCGGCGAAAAAGCGTCCCTAATTGAGACGCTTTTCGAGTGGGGGCAGCGGCGGGAGAGGGGACACTGTCCCCTCTCCC
>CAJFUI010000020.1 GCA_904420145.1 uncultured Oscillospiraceae bacterium | reverse complement strand
GACCTCCAGGGTCTTGTCGTTGTCCACCTCGTGGCCGCAGAGGATGCCGCAGTGGCCGTGGTCGGTGTACTCGCACATGCACACGTCGGTAATCACATGGAAGTCGGGGTAGGCCTTCTTAATAGCCCGGATAGCCTCCTGCACCACGCCGTGCTCGTCCCAGGCGGAGGAGCCCACGGCGTCCTTATGGGCGGGCAGGCCGAAGAGAAGGCAGTGGGTGACCCCGTGGACGAGGCAGTCCTCCACCGCCTGCGCCGCGCTGTCCACTCCATAGTGAAACTGGCCTGGCAGGGAGGGAATGGGCCGGGTGCCGGAGAGGGTTTCATCAAAAAAGATGGGATAGATCAGGCTGTCCGGGGACATGCGGGTCTCCCGGCACATGCGCCGCACCGCGTCAGTGCGGCGCAGGCGGCGGGGACGTTGGGTGAGTTCCATAGTAAACACCTCACAATCAGATTTCACAGGGGGCGGCAGTCTCCACCGCCAGCTCCACCAAGGCGTCGATGGTGGCCCGATGGGCGATCCGCACGGGAATGCCGTGCTTTCTCGCCTCGGCGGCGGTCTGCTCCCCGATGCACAGGCCAAGTACTCGGGAGAAGTCGGCGTCCTCCCCCACGGTGGAGACAAAGCCCTTCACTGTGGAGGCGGAGGTAAAGGCGGCGTAGGGCACCTCTCCCGCCTCCAAAGCGGTTCGGAGCGCCGGGGACTGGGCATTGGCATATACCGTCCGGTAGACGGGGATGTCGTCATAGGAGATGTTACGCCTCCTAAGGGCCTCTGTCAAGGCAGGGGAGCCGATTTCCGCCCGGAGAATCAGCGCCCGCCCGTCGGCGGGGAGTCCCTCGCCGAGGTGCGCGGCGTCGTAGACCTCCGGGACATAGTCGGCGGTGAGCCCCATCTCTTGGAGGGCCTTGGCGGTACCGGAGCCGATGGCGGCAAGCTTCACGCCGGCGAGATACCGCCCATCCCTCCCCATGCATGTCAGCTCCGTTCGGAAGGCGGACACCCCGGCGGGACTGGTGAAGACCAGCCATTCATAGCGGCCGATCTGTTGGAGGGCCTCGTCCATGGCGGGGCAGGGGAGGATGGGGACCGTCTCGATGCAGGGGTACTCCCACACATCGGCCCCCAGGCGGCGCAGCTTGTCCGACAGCCTGCCGGCGCGCTGCCGGGGCCGGGTGACCAGATAGCGCCGGCCCCGCAGGGGGAGGCGGTCAAACCAGCAGAAGTCCTCCGCTAAGGAACAGACCCTGCCCACAATAATAATGGCGGGGCTGCGGATGCCCATTTCCGCTGCCTTTTCCGGCAGGGTGGAGAGGGTGGCGCTGCACCGCCGCTGGGAGGGGGTGGTGCCCCGCTCCACCATGGCGGCCGGGGTGCCGCCGTCCATACCCGCCTGCAAAAGGCCCTCCACGATCTTGGGCATGGCGGTTACCCCCATGAGGAAGATCAGGGTGCCGCCGGTGCGGACCAAGGCCTCAAAGTCAATGGACAGCTCCTTCCCGGCCCGCTGGTGGCCGGTGATGATGTGGAGAGAGGAGCAGTAGTCCCGGTGGGTCACGGGGATGCCGGCGTAGGCGGCGGCGGCGATAGCGGAGGTGATGCCGGGAACCTCCTCAAAGGCCACGCCCTGCGCTGCGAGCAGCTCCAGCTCCTCGCCCCCCCGGCCGAAGACAAAGGGGTCGCCCCCCTTCAGCCGCACCACGGTTTTTCCCTCCAGGGCCTTCCGGAGCAGGATGCGGTTGATCTCCTCCTGGGGAACCTTGTGGTGGGAGGCCTCCTTGCCCACGTCGATCCGCTCCACGCCGGAGGGGATCAGGGCGAGAATGGCGGGGGAGACCAGCCGGTCGTAGACTACCACCTCCGCCCCGGACAGGGCCTCCCGGCCCCTGATGGTCAAAAGGCCCGGATCCCCGGGGCCGGCTCCCACTAAAATGACTTTTCCCTGCTTCACAGCGTGCCCTCCTCTTCCCGCAGGCGCTCCGCCAGCGTCTCGCCCAGCTCTGCGGCCTGCGCCGCAGAGCCGGTGATGGTATCCTTACGGCCAAATTCATTCATACCTGTCAATGTCATAATGCCGTTCTCCACCGTGGCGTAGGCCGCCACCGGGGAGGTGCAGCCCCCGTCGAGGCGGCGGACGAAGGCGCGCTCCGCCACAGCGCAGGCGTGGGCGGCGGGATCGTCAAAGCAGTCCAAAAGCGGCGATGGATCGTCGCCGGCGCGCATTTGGGCGGCGAGGATGCCCTGCCCGGCGGCAGGCAGCAGCTCCTCCGGGAAGAAGAAACGGTGAATCCGTCCCTCCAGACCCAAGCGCTTGAGCCCGGCGGCGGCCAGCACCAGGGCGGAGAACTGGCCCTCATCCAATTTCCGCAGCCGGGTCAGCACGTTGCCCCGCACCGGCTCTACCGCCATATGGGGGTAGAGGGCGGACAGCTGCAGCTTCCGCCGCAGACTGGAGCAGCCGATGGGCTTGGAGGGGTCTAAGCTTTCCGCCCCTTCCGGCAGAACCAGCACGTCCCGTGGGTCCTCCCGGCGGGAGAAGGCCACCAGGGGCAGCCGGGGATTTTCCTCCATGGGCAGATCCTTACAGCTGTGGACGGTGACGTCCACCCGGTCCTCCAGCAGGGCGGCGTCCAGCTCTTTGACAAAGAGCCCCTTTCCCCCCACCTGGTCCAGGGTGCGGTCTAAAATCTTGTCGCCGGTGGTTTTCATGGTGACAAGCTCCAGCTTCACCTCCGGATGGGCGGCCCGGACAGCCGCCATCAGCAGCTCTGTTTGGGCGACAGCCAGAGCGCTGTCCCGGCTGCCGATTCGCAGTTTCATGGCAATTCCTCCAATGTTTTTCGGATGGCGGCGGCGGCCCGGGCGGTCCGCCGGTGGTCGCTGCCGTCCCCCACCACGCCTGCCACCAAGGTGTCAGTGCGGCAGATGGCGGGGAAGAAGAAGCCGCACTCCTCCGGACAGTCGCAGACGTTGACTAAGATACCCCGCTCCTTCGCCTCGAGAAAGACGGCGTGGTTGACAGCGCGATCGTCAGTGGCGGCAATCGCCAGGAAGGCGCCCTCCAGATCCCCCGGCTGATAGGGCCGGGGAATGTGGACAACTCCCTCCATGGCCGCAGACAGGGCAGGGGCGATCACCGTGACGCGGGCGCCAAAGGACTGCAGCACGGCGGCCCGGCGGGAGGCCACCGTCCCGCCGCCCACCACCAGGGCGGCGCGGCCGGTGAGATCAAGAAAGAGGGGAAAGCGCTGGCACATAGGGTACGCTCCTTCTCCCCGGCGCCGCTCAGCGCACAGGGGTGTAGTGGATATGGGCCTCCTCGCCGGCGGCCTCTCATTTTGAAGATTACCGGGCGCGGCCCATCGCTGCAGACGCAGATGGCCGCCCTCGGTTGCGGATCCAGTCCCCATAGCAGAAGAGGCCGCCCCGCAGGCTGCTATCGGGTGTGGGAGCGGATCTTGGCGGCACAGAGGCGCAGGGATTCCGGAGTGAAGCCCTCCTTCAGGCCCCCCATCAGCAGATCCACGGTTTTCAAAACCGCCTCCTCGGTGTCCATGTCCCCCACCCGCTCCAAGAGGGCCTCCTTGACCTCCTCTAAGGCGGGGAGGCTCTCCCGGTAGTTGCTCCACTGAAAAAAGCGCTCCAGGTACTCCTCCACCACGGCCTCCACCCGGCGCAGGGCGCCGGCGTCGGCCCGGCTGGAGGGCTGGAGGTCGTCTACGTTCAAGAGGGTCAACTGGGGGAGAAGAGAGGGGAGGTCCGGCTGGATGTCCCGGGGGATGGCCAGGTCCACCAAAATCTGCGGCGGATGGGCCATGGCGGCAAGGGGCTGGGCCAAGACGGTGTAGTGGGGGCTGGTGGTGGCGGAGAGGAGGAGGTCCATCCCCTCCATGGCGGCATAGCGATCGTCATAGGGCACCACGGCGCACCCGGCGGGCACCACCGTCTCCCCGTGGTGGTAGGAGCGCAGCGTCACGGTGACCGCGCAGCCGGCCTCATGGAGCAGCGAGGCAGCCAGACGGCCCATCTCCCCGTTGCCGATGACCATGGCCCGCCGTCCGCTGAGGGGGCCTAAACGCTCCGCCAGAGCCTCCACCGCCCGGTGGGCGGCGGAGGCGGGAAGAGCGGTCAGCCGCCCTGCGCCCTTGGCAGCCTTCCCGCAGGAGGCGGCGATGCGAAAGAGGGTCTCCAGCACGCTGTCAGAGGCGCCGGCCGTCCGGGAGAGGGAGGCGGCTGTCTTCACCTGGGTCAAAATCTGGTCCTCCCCGAGGATCTGGGAGCGCAATCCGCAGGCCACCTCCAGCAGGTGGCGGGCGCAGTCCTCCCCCCGCCGGGTGACAAAGGCGTGGGCAAAGGAGCTGTAGTCCACTCCGGCGGTCCGGCACAGCAGCTCCCCAGGGTCTACAGCGCTGCCGGCGGGGAGGGAGAGGTAGAGCTCCGTGCGGTTGCAGGTGGACAGGAGCACCGCCCCCAGCACGCCGTCTATGGCAGCGAGGCTCCGGTCCATGTCCACCACCGCGTTTTTGGTAAAGCTCAGCTGCTCCCGTAGCTCGATGGGAGCCAGGGAGTAGTCCAGCCCCGACATACAGATATTCATTCCTCATCCCCCCTATGCTTGACAAGGACCACCGAAAAGTACCCGGTGTCCTCCGGCATGTCGGCAAAGCGCTCCCAGACCTCCTCGCCCTCCATGCCGCAGTTGGCCACCAGAGAGGCGTGCTCCAAGAGGCCGTGCTCTTGCAGCTTCTGCCGCAGGGTGCCGATCTCCCGCCCGGCCTTCATAAACACAAGGTTGGCGTCCACGTCGAGGCAGTCCTCCACGTCCTTGTGGCTGGCGGGGACGATGAGCAGCCGCTCGCTGCCCTCGCACAGGCTCTGTCCCAGCCGCGCCGCCACGGCGCAGAAGGAGGGGACGCCGGGGACGAGGACGGCCTTGTAGCCACGCTGGGCCACCCGGCGGTGGATATACAGGTAGGTGGAGTAGACCGTGGGGTCCCCGAGGGTGATGAAGGCCACGGTCTTCCCCTGGTCCAGCTGGGCGCAGAGGGCGTCGGCGATGACGCCGTGAGCGGCGTCAAGGGCCTGCTGGTCCCGGACCATGGGGGTAACGCAGGGGAGGATGGGCTTGCCGGCGATATAGTCCTGGACGATGTGGTAGGCGGTCTTCTCGCCGCTGCCCTTGTCGGGGACGGCGATGATGTCCGCCTCCTGGAGCAGCCGGACGGCCTTCACTGTCAAAAGCTCCTTGTCGCCGGGGCCGACGCCGATGCCGTAGAGGGTTCCTTTTGTCATAGCAGCGTTCTCCTTTATAGGGGTATGGGGACAGCCCGTCCCCGGGGCTTTTTGAAAAAGAGGGAAGGCCGCTCCCATCCCGGGGAGCGTTGCCTCAGTGCTCCTCCCGGAGCAGGCGCAGGATCTCCCGCCGGGCGGCGCCGATGGTGGCGGCGCCCCGGTCGATGGAAAGGCCGTCCCGGTCGGAGAGGATCTCCATCAGGTGGGCGATCCGAGGGAGGCGCAGGTGGTTTTCCCGCAGCAGCTCGGGGTGGGCAAAGAGCTCCTCCGGCGATCCCGCCTCCGCCATGCGGCCCTCGCTGAGCAGGTAGACCTTGTCGCAGTAGAGGGGGACAATGTCCATATCATGGGTGGCGAGGATGATGGCGATGCGGAGCTCATCCCGCAGCTGCCGGAGCAGGCGCAGAATGTCGCTGACCCCATGGGGGTCCAGCCCGGCGGTGGGCTCGTCCAAGATCATCACGCTGGGCTCCATCACCAGCACACCGGCGATGGCCACCCGCTTTTTCTGTCCGTAGCTGAGGGCGTGGGTGGGCTTGTGGCGCAGCTCGCTGACGCCGGTGCGCGCCATGGCCTCCTCCACCCGGCGGCGGACCTCCGCCTCCTCGAGGCCGAGATTCACCGCGCCGAAGGAGATGTCCCGGTAGACGTCGGCGGAGAAGAGCTGGTCGTCGGGGTCCTGAAAGACCACCCCCACCTGCCGGCGCAGCCGGGGCAGGTCCTGCCGCCGGTAGGAGACGGCCTCCCCATTGAGGCGCACCTCGCCCCCCTGGGGGGTGAGGACGCCGTTGAGGTTGAGAAACAGCGTGGATTTCCCCGCCCCGTTGGCGCCGAGGATCCCGGTGATCTCCCCGGCGTTGGCGGAGAAGGAGATGTCAGACAGGGCCTTTGTGCCGTCCTCGTAGGTGTAGGTCAGCCCCTTGGCCTCAATGGCGCGGCTCATGACAGCCACCTCCGTTCCCAGTAGAAAATTACCGCCTGCCCAGCGAGGAGAACCGGGCACAGGGCGTAGAGCCAGCGCCCCGGCGCGTAGGGCTTGGGCAGGGTATCCAGGCTCCCGGTGTAGCCCCGGCTCTCAAGAGCGGCAAAGACCCGGTCCCCCCGGCGGAGAGCCCGGAGAAAAACCATGGAGACAAGGGCGCCCATGGAGTGCATGCTCCGGCGGAAGCCCTCATAGCCCAGACGGCTGTCCTGCGCGATATGGATCTGCCGGGCGGCGTCGCTAAGCAGAAAGATGAAGCGGTAGATCAGCTCCATCAGCTCCACAAAGAGCTTGGGCACATGGAGCCGCCGCAGGGCTGTGGCCAGGTCCGTCATGGGGGTGTTCAGGGAGAGAAAGTACATGGCGGACACCGCCCCCATGGCCCGGCAGAATACCGTCAGGCCGAGGCGCAGCTGCTCCGCGGTGATCCCCCAGCGCCACCGGCCCAGCAGCATGCCCGACCAGATCGCCTGCGCCTCCTGAGGGAGCGGGCGCAGGACAATGGTCAGCGCGCCGATCAGCAGAAAGACGAGGGGAATCTTCAGAAAGTGCCCCACCACCCTTGGCTTTTGCCCTCCGGAGAAGACGTTGAGCAAAAAGGCGGAGAGGAGGGTGAACAGCCCCGCCGCCGCGCTGGGGAGCACCACGGCCCCCAGCAGAATGGCGAAGGACAGCACGATCTTAGGCGCGGGGTCCACATCCCGCAGGCGGGAGAGGTAGGCGTAGCGGTCGGTGCCCATGGCCTACGCCTTTCCGGCGTCCGCAGGCTTTTTGGCGGTGATGCGCCCCAGAATAAAGCCCACCACGCCGGCGCCCAAGGCCGCCTGCAGGGCAAAGAGCATGGACTCGATCTCCCCGCTGGCCGGCTCAAAGATGGGGGAGAACCAGGGCTCGTAGTCGGGATGAGTTTCCGTAATCAGCTCCTCGGCCAGTCCGTCGGCCCCGCCGAACTCCGCGTCCCGGCACAGCCACAGGGGGATGGCGGCGATGAGTACCACCAAAATAATCAAAATCAGATTTTTCTGCCAAACTTTCATGGTATCGACTCCTCCTTTTACAGCACATGGAGGGCGCGCAGCTCCTCCTTGGAGTACTTCTCCAGCACGTTGAACACCACCACGGTCAAAAGGCCCTCGGCGATGGCCAAGGGGATCTGGGTCAGGGCGAAGATGGAGAGGTACTCGGCGAAATTGCCGTAGACCACGCCCAGCTGGATGGAGGTGACGACATAGGTCATCAGATCCCCCAGAGCGGCGGCGAAAAACACGGCGATGGCGCTCTTGCAGCCCGCCTTTTTCAGCCCCGCGTAGACCCCGTAGGACACGAAGGGGCCCACAATGGCCATGGAGAATACATTGGCACCCAAGGTGGTGAGGCCGCCGTGGGCCAGAAGCAGCGCTTGGAACAGCAGCACGATCAGCCCGAGGACTGTGGTGGCGGTGGGCCCGAAGAGGATGGCGCCGAGGCCCACGCCGGTGGGGTGGGAGCAGGAGCCGAAGACCGAGGGGATCTTCAGCGCGCTGAGGACAAAGGCGAAGGCGCCGCACATGGCCAGGAGCACCTTGGCCTTGGCGTCCAGGGCCACCTTCTTCTTAATGGAGAAAAAGCCGGCCGCCACAAAGGGGACGCACACGGCCATCCAGCCGAAGGCCCAGGGGACGGGCAGCATGCCCTCGGCGATGTGCATGGCACTGGCGTTGACGCTGAGGAGACTGACCGCGGCGAATACCGCGGCCGCCCGGATAGTCAGGGAACGTTTCATAGCAGATTTTCCTTTCTTTATCTTGTGTTGGGAACGTTCTGGTCTGCGCGGACCGCTCCCCCGGCTACCCGGGGCTTGCTTGGACAAACATCATGTTGTACACCTCCCTATCTCTCGTAGAGCAGTGGTTCTGCCGAAGGGCTCCTTCGGCATCGGATGGGCGGCAGGTCTTCCGGCTTGGACTCATGGCCCCCTGCGTCTTCCCAGAGCGGACAGCTCCAGTGACATGCTGCAGAGGGCTCCTCCTTACGGCAGCGGGACTGCGCGGGAATTTCACCCGACTTCCCTGTTAGGACCCATAGGGTCACCGCCATCCTCCTGTGATATTGAGAACGGGCCGAGGGCCCGAAGCTCACAGCTTTGACGCTTCCTTGGCGTGGGCGGTAAAAACGGCGCGGATGGCTGGATTTTCTCCCAGGCCCTCTACCTGGCAGCTGACAGCGTAGCCGAGGTGCTGCAGCCGGGAGCGCCAGGAGTCCGGCTCCTCCCCAGCCAGATCGTTTTTCGCGTGGTCCCCGGCCACGATCATCAGGGGATAGAGGACCACCGAGCGGACGCCGCCGTCCTCCTCGAGGCGGCGGCAGACCTCCTCAAAGCCGGGGTAGCCCTCCACCGTGCCGATGTGGACGTCCCGGCGGCCTAAGTCATGGAGCATATACTCCAGCAGGGCGTAGACGGCGTTGGCGTAGTGCTCGCTGCCGTGGCCCATGTAGACCAGGGCGGTATCCTCCCGCCGGGGGGGCAGGCGGCTGAGAAGGGCGTCGGCCACGGCGCGGTAGTCCTCCAGCTCGGTGAGCAGGGGGGCGCCCACGGCGAGAGAGAGGAAGCGGGGGGCGTAGGGAAGGGCTTGGGCAACCATCTTGTCCCGTTCGTCGCCGTTCATCACGTGGGTGGACTGGAGGATCACGTCCTCATAGCCTAAGGAGAGCAGCCGCTCCAGCGCTTCCGACACATTGTCGATCTCCAGTCCATCCCGCTCCCTGAGGCGGCGGATGACCATACCGCTGGTAAAGGCCCGGAAGAGATCCCGGTCGGGGAAGGCGGCCGAAAGATCCGCCTCAATGGCGGCGATGGTCTTCTCCAGCGTATCTTGATGGGTGGTGCCGAAGGACACGGCTAAAATGGCTTTTTTCATCGGTGTTCCTTTCCTGAGAGGCGCAGGCCGCGGTGACAGCCGGCGGCTCTCTTTGATCTTTGGTGCAGCGGGGGATTCCATAGCTGCGTCGAGGTACAGCGGCCTGCATCGCAGAGTTTCGCGTCCGTGGACGCGAAAAAAGGTTCTGTCTGTTTTCTCCGGTGACATGTGCATCGGAGAAAACACTTCTCGGCGGGCAAGCGTGAGTTTGGTCCGCGCAAGCGGGCAAAATCTTGCGCGCAGCACGCTGCAGTCGCCTCGAAAAAGCGGTATGCCGCTTTTTCGAAAGCCGCCCGCGCCGAAGGCACAAGGCAAGGGCGGCGGGGCTCTACTCCCGGGCGTTGCCCGAGGCCATATAGAGCAGGGCGTTGCAGATGGCCGCGGCGATATTGCTGCCGCCCTTGCGGCCCATGGCGATGATGTGCTCCCCGGGCATGGCGCGGAGGAGTTCCTTGCTCTCCACCACGTTGACAAAGCCCACGGGGACGCCGATGATGAGGGCGGGGGAGAGCTTCCCCTCCTCCATCAGCTCACAGGCGCGGACCAAGGCAGTGGGGGCGTTGCCGATGGCCAAAATCACCGGGCCCGTCAGGGCGGCGGCCCGCTCCATGGACACGGTGGCCCGGGTCTCTCCCCGCTCCTTGGCCTCCGCCGCCACGTCCGGGTCGGACATGAAGCACACCGCCTGCCCGCCGAATTTCCCTAACACCCGCTTGTTGACGCCGCTGCGGGCCATCTCCGTGTCGGTGACGATGGTGCAGCCGCCGCGGATGGCGGCGAGGCCGGCGGAGACGGCGCGGTCGGTAAAGACAAGATGTTTGGCGTAGTCAAAGTCGGCGCTGGTGTGGATGCAGCGCTTGACAATGGGCAGCTGCTCCGCTGTAAAGCTATGGGGGCCCAGCTCACTCTCGATGATCTCCATGCTGCGCGCCTCAATCTCCGCGGGGGCCACCCGCTGGAGCTTATATTCCTTCATTCCTTACGCCTCCTTGTGTAAAATGCGGTAGATTTGGTTCATATCCAGCGCAGCGCGGAGGCCGTCGGCCAGCTTGTCGTACTGCTGCCGCTGGTAGGTGTCCCAGTCCACTGCCGCCGCCTCGGGCGTCAGTCCCCGGGCGGAGAGCAGGCAGTTGATGAGGGCCGCGGCGCATTCCCCCCGGTCGAAGAGACCGTGGATATAGCAGCCGAGGACGTTGCCCCGGCTCTGGCCGTCGGCCTTGGGGCGGCCGGTTTGGTCGGTCAGGGATAAAATGGGGGCGCTGTTCTCCGTCTCCCCCATGTGGATCTCATAGCCGGTGAAGGAGACGCCGGCCATAGGGGCGAAGATCCCATGGGCGGCGGTGAAGACGCCCTCCACCTGTGTGCGGGTCTTCTCTCCGTAGAAGATGGTGCGGCCCGGCAGCAGGCCAAGGCCCCGGAGGGAGCCGCCCCCCTCCACGCCGTCGGGGTCCAAGACAGCCTCGCCCAGCATCTGGTAGCCGCCGCAGATCCCTAATACCGCACCGCCCCGCTCCGCGTGCTGGAGGATTTTCGCCTCCAGACCGCTCTCCCGGAGCCACCGGAGATCGTCCATGGTGTTCTTGGTGCCCGGCAGTATCACAAGGTCGGGGCTGCCCAGCTCGTGGGGGTCCCGGACGTACCGGAGGGTCACCTGTTCCAGCCGCTCCAAGGGGTTGAAGTCGGTGAAGTTGGAGAGGCGGGGCAGGCGGATGACGGCGATGTCGATGAGCCCCACCTTTTGCTCCTGGCTGAGCCGGGCGGAGAGGGAGTCCTCATCGTCGATGTCCACGTCCAGCATGGGCACCACCCCCACCACCGGCTTGCCCGTCAGCTCCTCTAACTGTCCAAGGCCTGGGCGGAGGATCTCCACGTCCCCCCGGAACTTGTTGATGATGAGCCCCCGAATCCGCTCCTGCTCGTCGCGCTCCAGGAGCTTGACTGTGCCATACAGCGAGGCGAACACGCCGCCCCGGTCGATATCGCCGCACAGGAGCACCGGCGCGCCGGTGAGCTTCGATAGGCCCATGTTCACAAAGTCGTCCTGCCGGAGGTTGATCTCCGCGGGGGAGCCGGCCCCCTCGATGACGATGATGTCGTAGGCCTCCTCCAGCCGGCGGTAGGCGGCCATCACCTCGGGGATCAGGGCCTTTTTGTACCGGTAGTACTCCGCGGCGCCCATGGTGGAGCGGGGCACGCCGCCCACGATCACCTGAGAGCCCACGTTGCTGGTGGGCTTGAGGAGGACGGGGTTCATGTCCACGCTGGGCGCCGTGCCAGCGGCCAGGGCCTGCACATATTGGGCACGGCCCATCTCCAAGCCGTCGGCGGTGATGGCGGAGTTGAGGGCCATGTTCTGGGACTTAAAGGGGGCGACCTTGTAGCCGTCCTGGGCGAAGATGCGGCACAGCCCGGCGCACAGCAGACTCTTCCCCGCGTTGGAGGCGGTGCCCTGTATCATAATGGATTCAGCCATGGCGCAAAACCTCCTTCAGGCGGGTGAGCAGCAGGTCGTTTGCCTCCCTTGTTTTGACGCACACCCGGTAGTAGTCCGGCGAGAGGCCGGGATAGTTGCCGCAGGCGCGGATCAAAATCCCCCGGCCAAGGAGCTTTTCCCGGAGATCCTCCCGCCCCGCCGCCCGGAAGAGGAGGTAGTTGGCCTCCCCCTCATAGACGGTGAGGCCCAGAGAACGGAGGGCGGCAAGGAGACGGGGGCGCTCTGTGCGCAGCAGGGCGCGGCCCTCCTCCGGCCAGTGGGGACAGCCGCAGGCAGCGATGCCGGCGGCCTGGGCCACGCAGGAGACGGCCCAGGGCTGCACCGCGGCATAGAGTCCTTCCAAGAGGGCTCCGTCAGCGCAGAGACCGTAGCCCAGGCGCAGGCCGGGAATGGCGTAGGTCTTGGTAAAGGCCCGGAGGGAGAAGAAGAGGGGATGGCCGGCCACCAGTCCTGCGGCGTCAGGGCGGTCGGTGAGGGCCATGAAGCACTCGTCCAGCACCAATCGTACGCCGCACGCCTCGCAGCGGCGGAGGATTGCCTCCACAAGGGGCAGGGGAATGCAGCGGCCGGTGGGGTTGTTGGGGGTGCAGAGAAACACTATGTCAAGCTCCGGCGTGATGTGCGCCAGGAGGGATTCGTCCAAGTCAAAGCCGTTTTCCGCCCGCAGCGGAAAGGAGCGGACCGCGCAGCCCACCGCGGAGAGGGCGTGCTCATATTCGGAGAAGGTGGGGGCGGTAACCAGCGCCGTCTTGGGGCGCAGGGCCAGGCAGAGCCGGGTGATGAGGTCCGCCGCGCCGGCGCCGCAGATCACCTGCGCAGGGGAGAGATGGCAGCATGCCGCGATGGCCTCCCGGAGGGCACGGCAGGTGGGGTCCGGGTAGTGGACCGCTTGGGAAACCGCCTCCCGGGCGGCGTCGGAGACCGCTTGGGGCATACCGAGGGGATGGAGATTGGCAGAGAAGTCGAGAACACCGGGGTGGTCCCAGACGTCGCCGCCGTGGGTGTAGGTTGGCATGGAAATACCTCCAAAAGTCGAGGGGATCGCGCCTGCCGCACCGGGGCTCAAGACAGAGCCACTTTTACAGCAGGGACAAAGCGAGGGGGAGGGCGGCAAAGAGCAGCAGGGACAGAAGAAAGGCCGTGAGCATCAGACGGTTGACCCGGGGAATGTCCTCCGGCACAATGGGGCGCAGATCATCGCCGATGGTGGGCTTGTCCACGATTTTGCCAAAGTAGTAGTTGCTTCCCGCAAGGCGGACGCCGAGGGCGCCTGCCGCAGCGGCCTCCGTGTGGGCGGAGTTGGGGGACTTGTGGTTCTTGCGGTCCCGGAAAAAGATGCGCCAGGCGTTTTTGCCCCTGAGGGAGGCGATGGGGGCGGCCAGGCACAGCAGCACGCCGGCAAGGCGGGCAGGGAGGAAGTTCAGCACATCGTCCAGCCGCGCGGCACATCGGCCGAAGTAGAGATACCGTTCGTTCTGATAGCCCACCATGGAGTCCATGGTGTTCACCGCCTTATAGAGGATACCCAGAGGAGCGCCGCCCACAGCGAGAAAGAGTAGCGGGGCGATGACGCCGTCAGAGGCGTTCTCCGCCACCGTCTCCACGGCGGCCCGGGTGACGCCGTCGGCGTCCAGACGGTCGGTGTCCCGGCCCACGATCATGGAGACTGCGCGGCGGGCCTCCTCTATGGTGCCGCCGGTGAGGGCGCGGAAGACCGCCATGCTCTCCTCACGCAGAGAGCGGGCGGCGAGGCAGTAGTAGCAGAGAACCGCCTCCACCAAAAAGGCTAAAAGGGGGGAGAGGAGATAGGCGGCCAGAAGCAGCAAGACGGCTGCACCGGTGGAGAGGAGCACCACCAGAAGCACCAGCATGGCGCCGGCAAGCAGCTCCCCCCGCTGCGTGGAGGGAAACAGCCGCCGGAGGGGGGACTCCAGCCCGGCGATCAGAGCACCCATGGCCCGCACCGGGTGGGGCAGGCGGTGGGGATCGCCTAAGAGGAGGTCCAGAAGACCCCCTAACAGTACGGCGGCAAAATGGGCGGTCATCGGGAGGAATTGCCGATGGCTGCGCGTATCCGCAGGGCCAGCGGCTCCTCCTCCACCGCCACGAAAAAGCCCGCGCAGTTGGCGCAGCTCCACTCGTAATAGGTGTTCCGCTTGGGCAGACCGAGGGTGGAGAGCAGTGCCATCAGGGTGCCGCCATGGGTGACAACGCCCACCCGGTCATAGCCATGGGCCTTGGCGTCGGCCAGAATTTTTTGAATGCCGGCGGTGGAGCGTTTGGCGCACTGCTCGGCACTCTCCCCCACAGGGAGGCGGGAGAAGTCGGCGGTGGTGATCCACTGCTGGTAGAGGGGATCGTCCTTGAGCTCCTCGTGGTTCTTCCCCTCAAAGGGGCCAAAGTCGGTCTCCCGCAGCTCGTCGATCACCGTCTGCTCCACCCCCGGCCACAGCAGTTCCGCCGTCTGGCGGCAGCGCAGCAGGGGGCTGCGGTAGACGTGGTCCACCTTCGGCAGGGTGGCCGACACCCGCCGGGCCAGCTCCTCCCCCTCGGGGAGGATGGGGATGTCCGTCAGGCCGATAAAGCGCTTTTCCAAGTTGCCCTGGGTGGTAGCGTGGCGAATCAATACGAACTCCATTATTCACACTCCTTTAATGATCGTTGGAATACCGCAGTAGAGACGGACCACCCGGTCCGCCCGGGCGGCAAGGGCACAGCAGGTGCGGCCCACCCGCTCCCGCCACTCACGCTCGTCTTTGTCCATGGGGATAACGCCGCAGCCTACCTCGTCACAGAGAATGGTCAGATCCCTCTGGGCCGCCATCAGCGCCTCCAAGGCCGGCCACGGGTCCTCCGTCTGCCTGAGGTAGGTCTCCAGCCCCGCGAAGATGGGGCGGGGACAGGCGGGGTCGTAGGTGACGTCCCCTTGGGAGGCGCGGCGGGAGGAGAGGGCGTAGGAGAGCTTCCCCTGTCCCGCGCCGCCGATAATCAGCGTCAGCATAAAAAATCACCGATCCTTTCCGATAGGGCCAGAGCCAGGACCATGGCGCACTCACAGGCCTGGAGGAAAAAGCCCTCTGTGTCCCCGGTGATGCCGCCAAACTGCCGGTAGGCCATGCGGCGGTAGTAGAGGAGGGTAAGGAGGGCGGCGGCCGGCGCCGCCAAGAGGAGGGGGCTCCCTCTCAGACAGAGACAGACCATGGCGGCCAGCGCTGCGGCGCTCTCCAGCAGCAGGATCATCCGGGCCTTCCGCCCGTCCATGGGTTCGGTGAAGGTGGCCAGAAGGCCGCTGCCCCGGGCGTTGTGCCAGGAGACGGCGGCGAGGCCGGAGAGGCACCGGCTGAGCACCGGAGTCAGGGCCAGCACCGGCACCGCCGCGTCTGTCAAGGCCGTCTCCCGCCAGGCGGCATAGAAGAGCAGCAGATACAAACAGCAGCAGATAATGGCGAAGGCACCGGTGTGGCTGTCCTTCAAAATCTCCAGCTTCCGCTCCCGGCTCTGGTGGCTGGACAGGGCGTCGCAGGTGTCACAAAAGCCGTCTAAGTGGATGGCGCCGGAGAGGAGCAGGGGCAGCAGCAGCGCCCCCACCGCTCCGAGAGCCTCCAGACCAAGCTCCCGCCAGAGCAGCATCCAGCCCAGAAGCACCCCGCCGATCACTACCCCCACGGCGGGAAAACAGCACAGCGCCCAGCTGAGGGAGCGCTTGTCCCACTCCACCTGGGGGACGGGGATTTTGGAGTACATGGCAAAGGCAATGAGAAGGGATTTCATGGCAGTCACCCGATGAGAAGTTTATTTGCGGCGGAGGGGGATGCCGCAGACCACCTCGTAGACCTCCTCCGCCATGGCCGCCGCCTCCTGATTCAGCGCAGCCAGGGCCCGGAGGTAGCGGAGGGTCTCGCCGTCGTAGGGCAGGCCGTCGGAGAAGAGGTCGTTGCCCACCACCACCGCCAGCGCTGCGGTGTCCTTTAAGTACTGCAGTCCGGCGAGGACCCGCTCCGCCGCCCCCTCTGGCCGCTGGGAAAACCACTCGTTGGCAAAGAGGTTGGTGAGATCCTCCAGCAGGGCCGCGCAGCCCCCTTGCAGGGGAAGGGCGGAGAGATCACGGGGGCACTCGCAGGTGGCAAAGCCCTTGCCCTGCCGGAGGGCGCGGTGGCGGGCGATGCGCTGCGCCGCCTCCTCCCCGAAGGGCTCCATGGTGGCGATGTAGAAGCGCTCTTTGATGCCGCTTTGGACCACAAGGCCCTCGGCAAAGGCGGACTTGCCGCTGCCGGCGCCGCCGCTGACATAGATGAGCATGGCTTACGTCAGGTGCTCGTAGGCTTCCATGTTGTACTCGGTGAAGGAGGACATGTCCCGGTAGAGGGTGAGGGCCATGTCCAAAAGGGGCATGAGGGCCACCGCCCCGGTGCCCTCCCCAAGGCACATGTCCGCGCAGATAATGGGTCGCAGCCCCAGCGCGTCCAGCAGCATCCTGCCGGCGGGCTCGTTGGAGGCGTGGCTGGCAAGCATGTAGTCCAAGGCGGCGGGGCACAGCCGGACGGCGCACAGCGCAGCCACTGAGGAGATCAGCCCGTCGATGAGCACGGGGATGTGGCAGAGGGCGCCGCCGAGAAATACCCCGGTGAGACCGGCGATGTCCAGTCCTCCCACCTTGGAGAGCACGTCCACCGCGTCCTCCGGGTCGGGGCGGTTGATATCCAGCCCCCGGCGGATGGCCTCCACCTTTCGCTGCAGTCCCGCGGTGGAGAGGCCGGCCCCCCGTCCAGTGACAAGAGCGGGGTCCTGCCGGAGCAGCACGGATGCTACTGCCGCTGAGGTGGTGGTGTTGCCGATGCCCATCTCCCCGGTGGCCAGCAGGCGGTAGCCCTGCTTGGATAGATCCTGAACGATCTCCACACCCACAAGGATGGCCTTTTCACACTCCTCCCGGGTCATGGCGGGGCCCACCGATAGATTAGCGGTCCCCCGGCGAATGTTGCGGCGGAGGAGCCGGGGGCCGTCTACGGGGGTGGCGATGCCGATATCCACCGGCACCACGTCGGCCTTGGCGACCCGGGCCATGCAGCAGACGCTGCTGGTGCCCCGGGCCATGTTCTCCGCCACAATGGCGGTGACCTCCTGACCGCTCTGGGTGACTCCCTCGGCCACCACGCCGTTGTCGGCGCACATGGCCACCACCGCCCGCTTGGACAAGTCCACCTGCGCCGAGCCGCTGGCCCCGGCGATACGGGTGATGGCCTCCTCCAAAAGGCCGAGGCTGTTGAGGGGGTGGGCCACCGTGTCCCAGTGGGCCCGGGCGGCGGCAATGGCCCTATGGTCGGCGGGGCGGATCTGTTCAAGGACTTCTGACAGCTTCATAGAGATACCTCCTGACAGCGCTGGCAGGCCGACACGAACCGATGGGCCGCGTCGGGGCAGCCGCAGAAATGAAAATGGGGAAAGCCGGCGTAGAGGGTGGGGGTGTGGAAGGCGCAGTCCCAGTGCCGCTCGGACTGGGGCTTTTGGGCCGAAAAGGCGTCCCCCGGCCGGTCGCTGTCCCAGTAGTGGAACTCGTGGGCGGGGAGTGTCTCCCCGGCGCCGCAGAGGAGCCCATCGGTCTTGGCGGTCAGCGTCACATAGCCAAACCGGCCCAGACGCCCGGTGTTGGAGGCGCGGCTGGGGAAGACGCCCGCCATGGGCCACTCCCTCCCTGCATCGTCGGATAGAAGGCGGTGGAGGTAGAGAAAGCCGCCGCATTCGGCCACTGTGGGCACGCCCCGGCTCACCGCGCCGCTGACGCTGCGGCGCATGGAGAGATTTTCCGAGAGCTCCTTGGCAAAGAGCTCCGGGTACCCCCCGCCGAGGTAGATTCCGCCGATCTCCTTAGGGAGAGCGGCGTCGGACAGGGGGGAGAAGAAGACCAGCTCCGCACCTAATTTTTCCAACAGCCGGAGGCCGTCGGCGTAGTAGAAGCAAAAGGCCTTGTCCCGGGCCACGGCGATCCGTGGCCGGCCGGGCACCGCCGGCAGAGGCGGCGGCGACGGGACCGTCAGCGCCGGGGCGCTGCGGGCGATGGATAGAAGGCGGTCAATGTCAATGTACCGCTCCGCCAGCTGGGATAGGCGGCGGAGCTTCTCCTGCAGCGCATCCACCTCGGCGGCGGTCACCAGACCTAAGTGGCGGCTCTCGATGGCGCACTCCGGCGCCGGGGGGAGAAAGCCGCAGACGGCAAGGCCGGTCTCCGCCTCGATGCACGCCTTCAATCGGGGGTAGAGCATAGGGGAGACCTGATTGAAAATCACGGCCCGCAGGGTGCTGTCCGGGCGAAAGGAGAGAAAGCCCTTCACCAGCGCGGCAAGGGAGAGGGCCGCCCCCCGGCCGTCCACCACCAGCACCGCTGGGGTGGCGGTCTGCCGGGAGAGGTCGTAGGCGCTGGCCCGGTGGCCCATGGCCACGCCGTCGTAGTAGCCCATGACCCCCTCGATAATGGCTACATCCCCGGAGCGGCCATTTTCCAAGAGAAGGTCCTTGACGGCGGCCTCCCCCATGAGGAACAGATCTAAATTCCGGGACCGGGCGCCGATGATCTCGCTGTGGAACATAGGGTCGATGTAGTCCGGTCCGCACTTGAAGGCGGCGGGCCGCAGCCCGCGATTGACCAGGGCCTGCAGCAGAGCGCAGGTGACGGTGGTTTTGCCGCCGCCGCTGTGGGCGGCGGTGAGCAGCAGACGAGGGAGCTCAGCCATGATATCCCTCCCCGGAGAGGATCCAGACGGGGTTCTGGGCGTCCATCAGGTGGTAGCTGCCCGCCTTGCGGGTGCGGGTAGCGGCGATCTGCACCGCCTCCGCCTCCTGAAGCTCCAGTGCGGCGAAGCAATTCATGGCTTCAGCTACGGTCTCCAAGGTTACGGCGGTGACCACAAAGCGGACGGCGGGATTTTTTGCAAGGGCGGTCCGGAGGATGGCGGCCATGCCGCCGCCGGTGCCCCCCAAAAATACCCGGTCGGGGGCGGGAAGATCGGCGAGGACCTCCGGCGCTGTGCCGGGGACAATGTGGAGATTCGTGAGGCCAAAGCGCGCCCGGTTTTCCCGCAGCAGCGCCACCGCCTCCTCCTTGCACTCCACGGCGAACAGCCGGCCCTCCGGCAGGGCGAGGGCGCACTCCACGGACACCGAGCCTGTGCCGGCCCCTACGTCCCACACGGTGTGGTGGGGCTCTAAGCGGAGCCTTGCGAGGACCAGCGAGCGAATCTCCTCCTTGGTCATGGGGACCTTGCCCCGGCAGAAGGCGCTGTCAGGGAGACTGGGGGCGGCGTAGGGGCGGCGGATGGGGCAGGGATTCTCTGCCAGCACCACCGCAAGAGAGTCAAATGCCCGGCCGGAGAGCTCCTCCGCCGTGCCGGTGGTGATGGCCTCATCGGTATAGCTCAGGCGCTCGCCCACCGTGACGCGGACGTGGCCGAGGCCCCACTGGCACAGCTCGCTGCACAGCTCCCCGGGGCGGTAGCTGCCGCCGGTGAGAATAAAAGTTTTTTCGTGGCTCTGCACCGCGCCGGGGGCGTTGTGGGCCCTGCCGTGGGCGGAGACTAAGAAGATATCCTGCCAAGGGATATGCAGCTTGGCACAGAAA
Organism: uncultured Oscillospiraceae bacterium; assembly: GCA_904420145.1. Lineage (GTDB taxonomy): Bacteria > Bacillota > Clostridia > Oscillospirales > Oscillospiraceae > CAJFPI01. Next base: position 13,852 of record CAJFUI010000020.1, on the reverse strand, counting down.
TAGACCAAGCTGCTGACGCCGGGGAGGGCCACCACCTCGTGGCGGCGGAGGAGGGGGTAGAGGTTTTTGGCCCCGGAGTAGAAGCCTATATCCCCGGAGAGGAGCACGGCCACAGGGCCCTCCTCCTGTTCCTCCACCGCCGCCGCGATGTCCGCCGCGGCGATCAGGGGCAGGCAGCGCTTATGGGGGAAGGGCGCCAGGAGGCGCTTTGCCCCGATGAGGACGGGACACGCCTCGATGGCCTCCCGGGCGGCCACGGTCATGGTGTCCGGGCTGCCCAGCCCAACGCCGATCAGATAGACTTTCATTTCGCAACCATCCTTATGATCGTATCTTGGAGCTCATCCATCACAAGCCCCTCCTCCTCCACGGGCCGCTCCACCACAAGCAGGGCGCAGCCCGCCTCCTTGGCGGCCTCGGCCTTCTCCCGGAAGCCGCCGTAGCCCCCGGTGTCCTTGGTGACCATGGTTTTGATCGCATACTGATGGAGCAGGGCCACGTTCAGCTCCTTGGAGAAGGGCCCCTGCATGCAGATGACGTTTTTGGGCGGAAAGCCCAGGGATAGGCACCGCTCCAAGGAGTCCGCCATGGGCAGCACCCGGGGGTAGCAGCGCTCCCGGAGGCCCGGCAGGGCAAAATGGTGGAGCTCCTTGCTGCCGGTGGTGAGAAGGACGTTGCCGGGAAGCCGGAGCAGCATCCTGGCCGCCGTGGCCATGCTGTCCGCCTTATGGCACAGATCTTCCCCGTTGGACTGCCGCAGCAGCCGCAGATAGGGGAGACCCGTCTCCTTTGCGGCGGCGCGGATGTTTTTGGTCACCTCCGCCGCATAGGGGTGGGTGGCGTCGACGACCAGGGTGTAGCCCCCCTGCCCCATAAAGGCGGCCATGGCGGCTTGGTCCATCCGGCCCACATGGGCCTTTATATCCGGCGGCAGCAGGGTCTCGCCGTAGGCAGTGGCCACACAGACAGTAAAGGTAATTCCCTTGCTGCGCAGCCACAGAGCCAGCTCCCGGCCGTCGCCGGTGCCGCCAAAGAGCAGAATATTCACGGCGCATCCCTCCTCTGCCTTTTTGTACAAAGCTACTTCCCGTTCTTTTTCAGCGTCTCAATGATCCAGCAGGCACAGAGGACAACGGCGATCACCACCAACAATCCGGTAAAGCCCGCCGCACGGACAGCGAGATCGTCGGCCAGAAAGGGAAAGAAGTCCGCCATGGCGCCCGCGTACCAGAATACGATAAAGCCAACGACCAGGGAGACGGCGGTTCTTACGGTATCCTTCATGTGCTCAGCCCTCCCGCTGGAGGTAGCCCCGGGGGGTCACCAGCTTGCCGCGGAGGACCTTGGTCTCGCTGTTGCCGATGAAGACAGTGGTGAACATGTCCACCTCCGTGCTGTCTCGCAGCGCCCCAAGGGTCAGTATGACGGCGCGCTCCCCCTCCCGGCCGATGTTGCGCACGAAGCCGCAGGGGGTGTCCGGGGACTTGATCTGCAGCAGAATATCGCAGGCCCTTTGGAGGTAGTCGGAACGGCTGCGGCTGCGGGGATTGTAGAGGCAGAGGACAAAGTCCGCCTCCGCCGCAAGACGCAGCCGCCTCTCGATTTTCTCCCATGGGGTCAGCAGATCGGAGAGGGAGATGACGGCAAAATCGTGGGTCAGGGGGGCGCCAAGCACCGCGCCGCCGCCGCAGGCGGCGGTGATGCCGGGAACCACCTCGATGTCCATGGGAGGATAGTCCTGGGCCACCTCGTAGATGAGGCCGGCCATGCCGTAGACCCCGGCGTCCCCGGAGCAGACCACCGCCACGTTTTTTCCGGCCGCAGCGGCCTCCACTGCCATGCGGCAGCGGTCTACCTCCCGCTTCATGCCGGTGGAGGCCATCTCCTTGCCCGGAAACTCCTCCCGGATAAGGTCGATATAAGCGGTGTAGCCCACCACCAGGTCGGCCTCCTCAATGGCCCGGCGGGCCCGGCCGGTGAGATCCTCCCCGGCGCCGGGCCCCAGGCCCACAACAGTCAGTTTCATCGGTTGCTTCTCCTTCTGTCAAAATGCGGGATATCCCCCTCAAAATCCGGGGAGCACCGCCACCGCCACGGTGACGCCGTCCCCCGCCTGTTTTGGTATAGTCAGCCGCCCCCCGGAGAGGACGGCGGCGCGCTCGCAGACGTTGTCCACCCCGGTGACGCCCTGCACAAATGCCGAGGGGGTGAAGTCCCCCTTGGCCGCTCTCAGCTCCTCCGCGGTGTAGGTCATCAGTGGGACGCCTAAGGAGGCGCAGAAGGATAGAAGACCCGCCTCATCCTTCTTTAGATCAATAGTAGCCACCTGCTTTACTGCCGAGAGGTCCCACCCCGCCAGGACCTCCTCCACGGCGGCGCGGATGGCCGCCTCGCCGGTCCCCCGGCGGCAGCCGATGCCCAAGGACAGGCACTGGGGGACCAGCCGGAGGGTCCGGGGAAAGGGCCCGCCCCCGGCACGGCAGGTGATCCAGACGCCGATCTCCGCCCTGCCCTCTGTCAGTCCGTCGGGACAGGGAATGGCGAAGTCGGAGGCAAAGCCCACGCTTTTGCCCTCCAAAAGGGCGGCGGAGACCGCCTTGGCCAGCGGCCGGTCCGTAATGACCAAGCCGTGCTTTACCGCCCACTCGTCCACGGCGAAGAGGCCGTTGACGTCGGTGGCGGTGGAGATCACGGCGGTGGCGCCGGTGAGTGCGGCGATACAGCGGGCCAGGTCGTTGGCACCGCCTACATGGCCGCTGAGGAGTGGGACCACGAAGGCTGCGGACTCATCCATACTGACCACCGCCGGGTCGGTAAATTTATCCCGGACATGGGGGGCGATGGCCCGGACGGCGATACCGGCGGCGCCGATGAACAAAAGGGCGTCGCAGCTGTCCCAGTGCTCCGCCGCCCAAGCTTCGATGGAGGAGAAGGAGGCAGCGCCGTTCTCCTCGGCCAGCCGGGCCGGGACAGAGAGCTGGGCACCCAGCTCCTCCGCGAGAAAGGCACCGAGGGACGCCCCCCGCCGGGTGAAGGCGGCGATGGCGATGTTCATGGCCGGCCCTCCCGGTAGCCGTGGGTGAAGGCGGGGTCATAGAGCTTGCTGCGCTCATAGTTGTCCCCTAAGAAGCCCCCGACGGTAATGAGGGCGGTTTTGGTAATGTGGTTGTCCCGGGCGGTTTGGGCCAGGGTGCCCACCGTGCAGCGCAGCACCTTCTCCTCCGGCCAGGTGGCCTTGTAGACGATGGCCGCCGGCGTGTCGGCGGTGTAGGCCCCGCCGGCAAGGAGCTCCTGCTCCACCTCCTCCAAAAGGCCGGTGGACAAAAAGAGGACCATGGTGCAGCCGTGGCTGGCCAGCTTTTTCAGCTGCTCCCCCTGGGGCACCGGCGTCCGGCCCGCCATGCGGGTGATGATGACGCTCTGGCTCACCTCGGGGAGGGTGTACTCCGCGTGCAGCGCCGCCGCGGCGCCGCAGAAGGAGGAGACGCCGGGGGTGTCGTCATAGGGGAGGCCCAGCTTGTCCAGCTCGTCCATCTGCTCCCGGATGGCCCCGTAGAGGCAGGGGTCCCCGGTGTGGAGGCGGACGGTGTCCCTGCCGTTTTGCTCATTCTCCGCCATAAGGGCGATGACCTCCTCAAGGGTCATTTTGGCGCTGTTGTAGACGGCGCAGCCGTCCTTTTTGTAGTCTAAGAGGGCGGGGTTTACCAAGCTGCCGGCGTAGATGATGCAGTCCGCCTCGCCAAGGAGCCGCGCCCCCCGGACGGTGATCAGGTCCGCCGCGCCGCTGCCCGCGCCGATAAAGTGGATCATGGTGTTTCCTCCCTGTAACCGTGGATGGACAGCAGTGCGTCCGCGCCCTGTGTCCTGCCTAAGATGCCGTATTGATTGGAGAAGAAGAGAGCAGCGATGTCCATAGACGGCGCCCGGCGCCTCAGGTTCTCCCCAAGGGCGCCCGCCACAGAGGCCATCACCGCCTCCCGCAGGCCCGCCTCCTCCAAGAGAGCCACGGCCTGATCGGTGGTGAGACAGCGGTAGACTTCTTGGACCAAGGCGGTGTCCCCGCCGGAGAGGGCCGTGTGAACCGCCAGAATCTCCCGCCGGGCGTCGGCCACCTGGGAGTGGGTGTTCCAGATGCCGCCGGCAACCTTGACCAGCTTGCCCAAATGCCCCACTAAGAGAAAGCTCTGAAAGCCGAGGGAGGCCGCGCAGTCGATGGCCTCGCCTACATAGTTGCTGCACAGGGCCCAGTTCTCCAAGTTCAGCCCCAGCACATTTCGGGAGAAGTCCTCCCCGTAGTTGCCGGGGGTCACCAGCACGTGCTCGGCGCCGGAGGAGCGGATGGAGCGCAGCTCCAAGCGGATGGACGCGATCAGCGCTGCCTCGCTCATGGGGCGGACGATGCCGCTGGTGCCGAGGACCGAGAGCCCCCCCTCAATGCCAAGGCGGGGGTTGAAGGTCTTTTTGGCCAGCGCCGCCCCGCCGGGGATGGAGATGACCACCCGCCACCCGCCGGAGTAGCCGTGGGCCGCGGAGGCCCTGCGCAGCTCCTCCTGGATCATGCGCCGGGGGGTGGAGTTAATGGCCGCGGCCCCCACCGGCTGGTCCAGGCCCGGCTTTGTCACCCGGCCCACCCCTTCGCCGCCGTCGATGAGTACGCCGGCCTCCGCCGTCTGTTCCACGCGGGCAAAGACCAGGGCACCGTCCGTCACGTCCGGGTCGTCCCCGCCATCCTTGGCTACGGCGCAGGAGGCCCAGCCCTCCCCGGCGGTGGGATGGAGCAGCTCCGCCTCCACAGGGATGCCCGCCGGGGTCGTCAGGGAGATACAGCTCGACCAGAGGCCGCAGAGGAGCCGCTCCGCCGCCCCTCGGGCCGCCGCCGCGGCGCAGGAGCCGGTGGTGTAGCCGCAGCGCAGCCACTTTTGTCCCACGGTGATATAGTGCTCCAGCTTTGCCAAGCCTCCGCCCCCTTCCTCCAAAACAGAAAGCCCTCTCCAAACGGAGAGGGCAGAAATCCCCTTGCATGGGAATCCATCCGAACTCTCCACCTAAGAGTATCGATCCAAAACACAGACGCATGGGTCCTCTGGCTTACGCCCCTTTGGGCGATTACAGTAGAGGTAAGACTGCGCCGGATTCTCACCGGACTTCCCCCAGGCCGCGGAAAACCGCGAAGCGTCATATATTCTGTAAACAAAAATAGTATAGCAGTTATCACCTGAAATGTAAAGATGATTTTCCCGAAAGCTTGGCGTACAGAACACCTTTTTGGCAGTTTTCGATCCCTGCCTTTGGCAGATAGCTTTTCACACCGTCGGGCACAAAAAACCCGTTGGCGCCTGTCAGGCGCCAACGGGTTTTCAGCGGTGGTTGGGCAGCTAAATATTTTTCCGAATAGCATTGAGGGCATTCTTCTCCAGGCGGCTGACCTGCGCTTGACTGATGCCGGCCCCAACAGGGCGCCCTGCGCCTGTTGGGGCCCCCAAGCAATTTCACATGCTCGGGCGGCGGAGCCGCCCTGCGCCAAGGTTTTGCTGGGCAAAACACTTGGACGCCGCAAAAGCGGCGGCTAAATATTCTTGCGTATGGTGTTCAGCGCGTTCTTCTCCAGTCGGCTGACCTGCGCCTGACTGATGCCTACCTCGTTGGAGACCTCCATCTGAGTTTTTCCCTCGTAGAAGCGCAGGGCCAAAATGTGCCGCTCCCGCTCCCCCAGACGCTTGATGGCCTCCCGGAGGGCGATGTGCTCCAGCCACTGCTCGTCGGTGTTGCGGTTGTCCCGGACCTGGTCCATGACGCACAGGGCATCGCCCCCGTGGTCGTAGATGGGGTCGTACAGGCTGACAGGCTCCACGATGGCGTCCATGGCAAAGACCACGTCCTCCCGTGGGATGCCCAGTGCCTCGGCAATCTGCTCTACCGTTGGCTCCCGCTGGGCCTCCGCCATCAGCTTCTCCCGGGCCTGCATGACCTTGTAGGCCGTGTCCCGCATGCTGCGGCTGACCCGGATGCTGCTGTTGTCCCGGAGATAGCGGCGAATCTCGCCCACGATCATGGGGACGCCGTAGGTGGAAAAGCGCACCGGCTGGTTGAGGTCAAAGCCGTCGATGGCCTTAATGAGGCCCACACAGCCCACCTGAAAGAGGTCGTCGGGGTTCTCCCCCCGGTTGGTGAACTTTTGAATGACCGAGAGCACCAAGCGGAGGTTGCCGTTGATGAGCTTCTCCCGGGCCTCCATGTCCCCCTCCTTGGTACGGCGAAGGAGGGCGATGGTCTCCTCGTTGGACAGTACTTTCAGTTTGGCGGTATTGACCCCGCATATCTCTACTTTCCCCTGCATAGCACCACTCCTCGTCCGTCATAGCCAAAGTATTTCCGGCGGGAGTTGGGTTTATACGGCGGCAAAAAGGGAGGTTTTGTCGCCGGGAAATCAGCGGCGGCGCATCAGCAGTATAAGGACAAGTGCTCTCTACATGAGGACAAAATAAAAAGAAAATGTTTGCGTATCAGAGAGATTTGTGAATATATCAGGGGGAAAAGAGAAAAAATAAGGGGGAATTGTGGAAAAAGTATAATGCTTTTTCCGCTGCGCTGTGGTATAAGAAAAGAATAGAATGTTGCAGGTATGCCTGTCAGTAAAGAAGAAGGAGACGTATGCTATGTACCCAATCGATGTCGTGCGGGCGGTGGATCCGGCGATTGCAGAGGCGATCCAGCGGGAGATCGACCGTCAGGAGAGCCATATTGAGCTGATTGCCTCGGAGAACTTCGCCAGCTTTCCGGTGATGAGCGCCATGGGCACGCCGCTGACCAACAAGTACGCCGAGGGTTACCCCGGCCACCGCTACTACGGCGGCTGCCAGGAGGTAGACGTGGTGGAGAACATCGCCATTGAGCGCTGCAAGAAGATTTTCGGCTGCACCTACGCCAACGTGCAGCCCCACTCCGGCACCCAGGCGAACATGGCGGTGGAGCTGGCCCTCTGCAAGCCCGGGGACACGATTATGGGCATGAATTTGGCCCACGGCGGCCACCTCAGCCACGGCAGCCCCGTGAATTTCTCCGGCTTAATCTATAACATCGTCTCCTACGGCGTGGGGGAGGACGGCCTGATCGACTATGACGAGGTGGAGCGCATCGCCATGGAGAGCAAGCCCCGGCTGATCATCTGCGGCGCCAGCGCCTATCCGAGGACCATCGACTTTAAGCGCTTCCGGGAGATTGCCGATGCCTGCGGCGCCTATTTGATGGCGGATATCGCCCACATCGCCGGCCTTGTGGCCGCCGGGCTCCACCCCAGCCCCATCCCCTATGCCCACGTGACCACCTCCACCACCCACAAGACCCTCCGGGGGCCCCGGGGCGGCCTGATCCTCTCCGACGAGGAGTTCGCCAAGGAGCACAAGCTCAACCGTGCGGTGTTCCCCGGCGTGCAGGGCGGCCCGCTGATGCACGTGATCGCTGCCAAGGCGGTGGCCTTTAAGGAGATCATGGACCCCAGCTTCAAGTGCTACCAGCAGCTGATCCTGGATGACTGCCGGGCGCTGGCTAAGGGCTTGATGGACCGGGGCTTTGAGCTGTTCTCCGGCGGGACGGACAACCACCTGATGCTGGTGGACCTGCGCAATAAGGGGCTGACCGGCAAGGCCTGTGAGGCCATTTTGGACAGCGCCAACATCACCTGCAACAAGAACGCCATCCCCAACGACCCCACGCCTCCCAACACTACCAGCGGTATCCGTCTGGGCACTGCGGCGGTGGCGGCCCGGGGCATGGGCAGCGCGGACATGGAGCGGGTGGCCGATGGCATCGCCGCTATGGTGGAGGACGCCGATGGCAACCGCGCCTCTGTGCTGGAGATGGTCCGGGACCTCACCACCAAGTACCCCCTCTACCGGGGCCTGTAACCTGTCATACGAGAAAAAGAGCAAAAAACCCCGCCGGCTTTTCAGTCGGCGGGGTTTTACTTTTTTGACAGGCTTACTTAAAACTCATTGCCGGGGAACTTGGGGATGCCGTCAAAGCCCACCTGCAGGTCGGCGTCGGTGGGGATATAGTCGGTCATCTTGCCGTCATGGAACTTCTCATAGGCCACCATGTCAAAGTAACCTGTACCGGTGAGGCCGAAGAGGATGGTCTTCTCCTCGCCGGTCTCCTTGCACTTCATGGCCTCGTCGATGGCCACCTTGATGGCATGGCTGGACTCGGGGGCGGGGAGGATGCCTTCCACCCGGGCGAATTGCTCCGCCGCCTCAAAGACCTTGGTCTGTTCCACAGAGACAGCCTCCATGAGCCCGTCGTGATAGAGCTGGGAGAGGGTGGAGCTCATACCGTGGTAGCGCAGGCCGCCGGCGTGGTTGGCGGAGGGGATGAAGCTGCTGCCGAGGGTGTACATCTTGGCCAAGGGGCAGACCATGCCGGTATCGCAGAAGTCGTAGGCGAACTTGCCCCGGGTGAAGCTGGGGCAGCTGGCGGGCTCCACGGCGATGAAGCGGTAGTCCCGCTCGCCCCGCAGCTTCTCACCCATGAAGGGGGAGATCAGGCCGCCCAGGTTGGAGCCGCCGCCGGCGCAGCCGATGATGATGTCGGGGACGATACCGTACTTGTCCATGGCGGTCTTGGTCTCCAGGCCGATGACGCTCTGGTGGAGCAGCACCTGATTGAGCACGCTGCCCAGCACGTAGCGGTAGCCGGGAGTAGAGGTGGCCACTTCTACCGCCTCGGAGATGGCGCAGCCGAGGGAGCCGGTGGTGCCGGGGTGCTCAGCGAGGATCTTGCGGCCCACGGCAGTGGTTTCAGAGGGGGAGGGGGTTACGCTGGCGCCGTAGACCCGCATCACCTCCCGGCGGAAGGGTTTTTGCTCATAGGAACACTTGACCATATACACCTTGCAGTCCAGACCGAAGTAGGAGCAGGCCATGGACAAAGCGGTGCCCCACTGGCCGGCGCCAGTCTCGGTGGTCACGCCCTTGAGTCCCTGCTTCTTGGCGTAGTAGGCCTGGGCAATGGCGCTGTTGAGCTTGTGGGAGCCGGAGGTGTTGTTGCCCTCAAACTTGTAGTAGATCTTGGCCGGGGTCTGGAGCTTTTCCTCCAAGCAGTAGGCCCGCACCAAGGGGGAGGGGCGGTACATCTTATAGAAGTCCTGAATTTCCTGGGGAATGGGGATATAAGCGGTGGTGTCATCCAGCTCCTGCTTGACCAGCTCCTCACAGAACACAGGGGCGAGCTCCTCCGCTGTCATGGGCTGATGGGTGCCGGGGTTGAGCAGGGGAGCGGGCTTGTTGGCCATATCCGCCCGCACATTGTACCAGGCTTTCGGCATCTCCTCTTCGGACAGATAAATCTTGTAGGGGATCTTGTTTTCGCTCATGGTATTGTTCTCCTTTCAAAATGTCTCGCTTCCCCGTGGGGAAAAGGTCCGGGACAAAAGAAAAAACGCCTTTGTCCCACAGCTACCAATTGCTGGGACAAAAGCGCCAAATCGCTTCTGCGGTGCCACCCGGCTTGACGGAAAAACCCGACCACTTTGTGCGTACAACCATACGCCGGCTTTGATAACGGAGATCCCCTCCGGCTCCCCTACTGTCTGTTCGGTTCGCCCTCAGAAGGCCATTCCCTCCCGCCTATCGCATCGCCTTTCCACCGCCGGCGACTCTCTGCAGCGCATCGCGCGGGAAGTACTTACCCTTCCTCATCAGTTTTAACATTACTCACTATAGCATGGGGGAAAGGCATTGTCAAGTGTTTTTTGCCAGATGGCGGCGTACCGTTCCGGGAGGAGGTGAAGTCCTTTTAAAGAAAAGATCCCGCCAATAGATGGCGGGATCTTTCAATCATCAATAGTAGCGCTTGTTGCGGTTCTTGCGGGCCGCCTCGCTCTTCTTGCGGCGCTTCACGCTGGGGCTCTCATAGTGCTCTCTCTTCCGGACCTCGGCGATGACGCCGGCCTTGGCACAGCTGCGCTTAAAACGCTTGAGAGCGCTGTCGAGGGACTCGCCCTCCTTGACATGAACTTCAGACATCTATATTTCCCTCCCTCCGCTGTATCCGGCTCTATCCAGGATACGTTAAGGGCCATTACATGGCTTTACCTGTAACATTATACCGATTAAACTGCACCTTGTCAAGGGAATTATTCAAAAACAGGCAAAAATTGTGGGGAATCTTTGATAAAGAGAGAAGGGAGAGGGGGAAAGCGGCGGGGCTGTCGAAGGAGATGGGCGGAAAACGCAGGCGCCGGCCGCTGAAAAAGAGGGCGGCCGGCGCAGGAGAGTCTACTGGGGACGAAAGAGGGCGGGCAGGAGGTCTTGGACCTCCGGGTACATGAGAAAAGCGGCGCACAGCCCCATGCTGCTGCCGGTGCGGATTTTCCGGCGGATGGTGTCCGCGTCGTCGAAGAGGAGGAAGTGGCTCACCCCCTCCTTGGTGTAGGTGAAGTATTTGGCGCAGAGGTCTTTAGAGTAGAAGGGGGTGGGGCTGTGCTCCTGCCAAACGGCCTGAAAATCCTCCCGGCTGAGAGGCGTCCCCATGCCGGTGGGGGAGGGGAGGGTGAAATCCATGGTCAGCCGCTGGACGTCGAGGGCCGTCTGATTGGGGCCGAAGTGGTCCGCCGCCTCCCGGAGCCGGGCCTGAAAGCTGCCGCCGGAGAGGGCAGTGCAGATGACGGCGGTGGCGCCGGGGACCTGCAGGGCCCAGCGCTCCGGGAGAAAGAGCCGGCGGTTGTGTCCCCTGAGCAGGGCGCACAGCCGCCGGAGAAAGGCGACGCGGTCCTCACAGGGGTCCGACTCAAAATCCGCTAAGACGCCTAAATACCCCCGGAGGCCGCACTCCTGCCACAGCTCCCGGCAGAGGGCCTCCGGCCGGGTGATGGGCGGGCAGTCCCGGTCGCTGAGGGAGAGGAGCCCGCCCTTGGTCTGCATCAGCAGGCTCTGGCGCAGCAGGTGGGAGTCGGGGCCGATGCGGTAGGCCACATGGGCTAAGCGGGTATGGTACTTTATGGCTTCCCGGCAGTGGCGGGGAATCACGGACAAATAGACCTGCAAAATCAGTTCCTCCCCTTGTGCAGTATGGGCGCAGGTGGTATACTATTATTAAGAGCCCTTTATCTCAAGACAAAGTATGCAAAACAGGAGTCCATTATGCCTTTTTCACTGATCCCGGACCGGATGCTCCGCCGCTACAGCGACGTAACACCGGAGCTGCTGCAGGGGCGGAAGATCCGCCTGCTGCTGTGCGACCTTGACTATACCTTGGCCCCCCGCTCCGTCTCGGAGCCGGACGAGGAACTGAAAAAGTGGCTGGAGGGGCTGCGGAGCCGCGGCATTACGGTGATGATCCTGTCCAACAACCGCTCCCCTGCGCGGGTGGAGCGCTTCTGCGGCAGCCTCGGCATCCGCTATGTAGGTCACGCGGGCAAGCCCTCCCGCCGGGGCTACCAGGAGGCCATGGCCCTCGCCGGCGTGTCACCGGCGCAAACCGCTATGCTGGGGGATAAGCTGCTGACCGACGTGCTGGGTGCCCGGCGCAGCGGGGTTTGGGCATTGATGGTGGAGCCCATCGGCGGGCCGGTGGGGGCGTGGAACCATGTGCTCCATCTGCTGCAGCGGCCCTTCAAAGCGATTGCGAAAAGGAGAGAACGGAAAAAATGAACCGATTGGAACAGATTGCCAAAAAGCTCCCGGACTACCAAATTGACGCCATGCTGATCCTCAGCGAGCCGGGACGGCTGTATGCCACCCGCTTCCACTCCACCGCCGGCGCGGTGCTGGTGACGGGGGAGGGGAGCTATTTCTTCACGGACAGCCGCTATATCGAGGCGGCCCGGCGGCGTGTTGACGGCGCGGCGGTAGAGGAGAGCACCAGGGAGCGCTCTACTTATCAGCTGATCGGTGAGGCCCTCCAGCGCCACGGCGTCCAGCGCCTCGGATACGAGGAGGCCTACACCACCGTGGCGGAGTTCGAGCGGCTGAAAAAGCGCATAGAAGCGCAGCTGTGTCCAGCCAGCGCCCTTTTGGGGGAGCTGCGGGCGGTGAAGGACGGCTGGGAGATCGAGCAGATGGTCAAGGCCCAGCGCATCGCCGAGGCGGCGCTGACGGAGACCCTCAATTTTATCCGTGCCGGCCGGACAGAGAAGGAGATCGCCGCCTTTTTGCAGTACCAGATGCTCCTGCGGGGGGCGGAGAAGATGTCCTTTGACCCCATTGTGGTCAGCGGTGCCAACAGCAGCATGCCCCATGGCGTGCCCACCGACAAGGCGGTGGAGGCAGGGGACTTCCTGACCATGGACTTTGGCTGCATCTACAACGGCTACTGCTCGGACATGACCCGGACGGTGGCGGTGGGCCAGGTGAGCGAGGAGATGGAGCGGGTGTACGACGCGGTGCTCCGGGCCCAAGCTGCGGGTATCGCCGTGGCCAAGGCCGGTGTCTCCGGGGCGGAGATCCACGCCGCCGGGGAGGCGGTGCTGGCCGAGGCGGGCTATGGGGCCTTCTTTGGCCACGGCTTTGGCCACAGCCTCGGCGTGGAGATCCACGAGTCCCCTAACGCCGCCCCCGGCTGGACGGCGCCCCTTCCGGCGGGGACCGTGCTCTCCGCGGAGCCGGGGGTCTACCTCCCGGGGCGCTTCGGCGTGCGCATCGAGGATGTGATCGTGCTGCAGGAGGGGGGCTGCGAGGACATCACCCTCGCCCCTAAGGATCTGCTGATCCTGTAAAAGAAGGAGGGCAGGGACATGCAGTGTCCCTGCCCTCCCTTTTTCCTTTTTACAGCAGCTCCTGACGGAGATGGGGGGCGAAGGGCGCCCAGAAGCCCACAGGCTCCGGCAGGGCGCGAAAGGCCATCTCCTCTCCTGTCTTGGGGTGGGGAAAGGCGAGATAGGCGCTCCACAGGGCCAGCTGCCCGGAGCCTCCGCCATATTTTCTATCTCCAAGGAGGGGAAGACGGCGGCTGGCGGCCTGTACGCGGATCTGGTGGGTGCGCCCAGTGTGGAGGGTGACGCGCAGCAGCGTGTTCCCCTCCGCCTCGGCAAGGACCCGGTAGTCAAGGACGGCGGATTTGACGCCCTTGCGCATGCGCTGGACCACAAAGGTTTTGCTCCGGGCCCGGTCGGTAAACAGCAGATCCTCCCAGGTGCCCTCCGGCGGCTCTACGCGGCCATGGGCCACGCAGAGGTACCGCTTGGTAAAGTCCCGGCGGGCGATGGCCTCGGAGAGAGCGGCGGCGGCGGCCTGGGTCCGGGCGAAGACCATCAGCCCGGCGCTCTCCCGGTCCAGCCGGTGGACCGGATAGATCTCGCCGCCCAACTGGCCCTGGAGCAGCGTGAGCATGCTCTCCCGCTCGGCAGGCGTGCTCTGGGAGAGGACGCCGGAGGGCTTGAGACAGACAAGCAGGTGTTTATCTTCATAGAAAACGGGAATCATAGCCGTAACCGCCTTTGTGGGAGGATGGAGGGTGCGGCCGCCATAGGCCCACAGGGACCTTTTTGCCGTGCTTTTTTCCTATGGGCAGCCGAGCTGGGATATTTTACTACAAAATACTTGCAATTACAATCATATTGGGGTAAAATACCACACGGACAATTTTTTCCGACAGGAGGATATGAGATATGGCAACGATTACCGCAGGTGAGTTTCGCAACGGTGTTACCTTTGAGATGGACGGCAAGGTCATGCAGGTGGTGGAGTTCCAGCACGTCAAGCCCGGCAAGGGCGCGGCCTTTGTCCGTACCAAGATGAAGAACGTCGTCACCGGGGCCGTCACCGAGACGTCCTTCAACCCCACCGCCAAGTTTGAGCAGGCCTTCGTGGAGCGCAAGGACATGGAGTACAGCTACAACGACGGCGACCTCTACTACTTT
>CAJFUI010000019.1 GCA_904420145.1 uncultured Oscillospiraceae bacterium | reverse complement strand
GCTGCCAGCCTCCCCGGCCCGGAGGGAGACGGTCTCACTGTGGCTGCCTGCCTCCAGCCCAGCCTTGGGCCGGACGGTGAAGGTGGCCGTCTGACCGGCGCTCAGGGTGGTGCGGCTCAGGTCGCCGATCTCGTAGTCCTCCGCCGTGGGCTGGCGGAGGGTCAGCTCCGTGTCCCCGGTGTTGGTGACGGTCACTGTTTTGGCGGCGGGCTGGTCATAGCCGGCCGCCGCAGTGCCGAAGTCCATGGAGTTGGGGCTCAGGGACACCGCCGCATCCCCCTCCACGGTGTAGGACAGGGAAATCTGTCTGCTGACGTCCTGATCTGCGGAGACGGTGATGCGCTCATCGTACTCGCCCGGCTTCAGATTGGCCTTGGGCTGGACGGTGAAGGTGGCGGTCTGGCCGGCGCTCAGGGTGGTGCGGCTCAGGTCGCCGATCTCGTAGTCCTCCGCCGTGGGCTGGCGCAGCGTCAGCTCCGTATCCCCGCTGTTGGTTACGGCCACTGTTTTGGCTGCCGGGCGGCTGGCATCTGCATCCACGGTCCCGAAGTCCAGACTGCTGGGGCTGACGGATAGGCCGGGCTCCCCTTCGGGTTTTTCCGGCTCCTCCGGCTCCTCGGTTATGTTCTCACCGGGGACGAGCGTGTAGTGGAAAGTCAGCGGGATCAGTAAAACCTCAAATGGATCGTTGGTCCAAGTGAACCTCAGCGCTCCTGTGGTCGTGTAGTCGCCATAATAAAAGTCCTCCACATCACCGGAGGGCACAGAAACGGCACATTTCAGGCGAATCGTCACGGTTGACCCGCCCCCGATACCGATCCCCGCAGAGTCATTTGGTCTCCCATCACCATTGGAGGCTGTCACGTGAAGCCCAACACCCTTATCAGGGGCCGTAGTCTCGTCGACCATCTGGTTGTTTGTAATATTTTGCTCCATGCCAATTGTTCCGTTGTTGGTGATCGTACATTCCACCCATTGAAAGGCGGCTCCCGCGTTGCCATATAGGATAGACGCTTCGTCCACGGGGATCTCGCCCAAGTCAAACTCCGTCTGGCTGACCTCATAGCGCGGGAGGGTCTCAAAGGAGAAGGTGAGGGGGAAGGAGACCTCTCCGCTTGTAGTCCTAACGGTGAGCTCCCCGGGAATATCGAAAGAACCATCAGAAATGGGCTCCTTCTGTCCAACCCAAAGTCCCCACTCCAGTGTGATATACTCGGATTGCCCCGGCCCAAGGGTCACATTTGATGTGCCCGCTCCATACACCGCCCGGGAGGCCATAAATCGGTGGCCGCCGTGGAGGTCACGGTCTGCATCAAAGGTAATATAGGATATTTCCACCGGCTCGTCGCCAGTATTCGTCAGCTCGATCCCTGAAGTGCCAGAGTAGCTGGAATCTCTTTGCGCATAGGTGCCGAGCTCAAACTCCGTCTGGCTGATCGCAAGGGATGGGGCGCCGCTCTCAGCGCTCGAGGCTTCCTCCGACGGCTGCCCGCCGGTCTCCTCCGCCGCCAAGGCGGTGGGGGCGGCCAGCGACATACATAGACACACTGCCAGCACATAGGATAGGATGCGATTTTTTTGCTTCATCTGTTTTTCTCTCCTTCTTCTTTTCTAATCTTCGTTGGGCTTTCCCGCCGCCCCATGGCGGCGCCCTCCGGCGCAGATTCCCCTTCCGGCGGTTCGCCTGCCGGACAGACCGCCGCCTTTCGTTCCCTGGCACACTCCCCCTTTTCCCCGTCTCTCCTCCGTCACACAACACACCTCCTGTTTGGCGCGCCAAACAGGAGACGCTATAGCGTCTCGCCTTACCTCCATTATACGGCTTTCCACCGCTTTTGCAAGCCTTTTCCGGCGGAATATACGTTCTGCCCACAAAAAGCCCCCTTCCGGCGCCGTTTTCAGCACTGGAAGGGGGTTTTTTACTCGGCGGCGGAGAGGGAACTTCTGTCCTCCTCCCGCCCCTGTCCCCGGCGGGGCAGGGTGTAGAGCAGCGTGGCCAGGGCCACGGTGGCCGGCACCCCCAGCACCACACCGAAGCTCCCCGAGAGCCCCTGCATGATGGAGATGCCGATGTTGTTGGAGTTGATAATCTGCAGCCAGGGCAGGTCGTAAGCGTAGTCCAGCACCAGCATGGACAAGCTGCCCCCGGCGAAGGCTAAGATCAGCGTGTTGGAGTTGGTGCCCATCATGTCCCGGCCCACCCGCATCCCCGCCTGAAACAGTTCTCTGCGGGAGATATGGGGGGTCTGGGCGCAGATCTCCGTCATGGCGCTGGCGATGGACATGCCCACATCCATCATGGCGCCGAGAGAGGAGATCAAGAGCCCGGAAAACAGCAGCCCTCCCACCTGGATGCCGGAGGTGTTCCACAGCGTCATCAGGCTCTCAATGTCGCTGACGTTCCAGCCGGTGATACCGGTGGCAAAGGAGAACAGGGAGGAGAATACCCCCGCCAGCACCACACCGGCCACCGTGCCCGCGGTGGCCACCAAGGTCTTACGGGTGGCGCCGCCTAAGAGCCACATGGACACCACCGTGGTCACCGCGCACACCGACACGGCGCTCCAGAAGGGGGAGTAGCCCCGGTAGACCATGGGCAGATAGACATAGATGATGCAGGCAAAGGTGAACACCAGGCTCCCCGCCCCCTTGATCCCCTGCCAGCCCCCTACGATGCACAGCACCAGCAGATAGATCAGCGCGAAGGCCAGCACCTGAAACTCCCGGTCTTGGGAGTAGACACTGGAGACCACCGAGTCCCCGGACACGCTCTGCATCACCACTACCCGCATCCCCTCCACGCAGGGAGCGCCAAAGAGGAAGCCGGCGCTGGAGGTGGTCACGATCTCCTGGCCCTCCAGCTCTCCGGTGGTCATGCGGACGCGGACCACCTGCTCCCCTACCCGGGTGCCGTTGGGCTGCAGGTTGTCCTGCAGAATGGCGGTAACCACGCCTTTTTCAAAGGTTTGGCCCTCCCGGGAAATCAGGGGGACCTTCTCCACCTGATTGAGCCACACCACAAACACCAGAAACAGCGCCAGCAGTACCAGAGGCGGCACCCAGCGCTTCCAATCGAAGCGTTTCAAACAAACAGTCCTCATTTCATCAAGAATCGCAAAAAGCAAGGTCTCTCCGCGGGCAGAAAGCCCGCGGAGAGAGGAAAGGAAGGGGACGCAGATCGCTTTTTTCAGCCCAGCTTGGTCAGGGCGTAATCCGCACTGAAGGCGGTGACGGCGGTGCCGGTCAGGAGGCCCTGGCTCTGGGCATAAGCCATACCCTGGGCCAGTGTTGCATCGGCGGTGGCACCAGTCATGCCGCGGGCGGCCGCGTAGCGGGTAATCATGGCGGCGAACTGCTCCTGGGTCATGACGTCGTCGGGCTGGAAGCTCTCGGTGCTGACGCCGTTGACAATGCCGCTGGCCTGGGCCCAAGCCACAGCTTCGGCATAGGAGGCGTCGGCGGAGACGTCGCTGAAGCTGACGGCAGCGGTGACAGCGGGACGGCCGGCATAGTCATACAGGCGCTCCACAGCCTCGGCGCGGGTCAGGGGGGCGGTCAGGCTCTCGCCCTCGCCGGTCTTCTGAATGGTGAAGGTCTCGTCGATCTTCTCGGTCTGACCGTCAGCGGTGAGCTGATAGGTGTCGATAGAGAAGGAGGTCTCGCTCATGGTGATGACGGACCAGCTGGGCAGCCAGTTCTGGCTGCGCTCGGCGATGTAGTCCTGCTGGACGCTGATGAGCTCATAGTACTTGGAGCCGGAGGCGGAGTTGGCGCTCATGTACAGCGTGCCGTTGGGGTTGACCACGGTGTTGCCCACGGTGGTCTCGATGGTGTAGCAGTGGTTATCCGCCTGGAAATCGCTGAGCAGGGCAGCGCCGTCGGTGTCACCCTCCTCGGGGGCCAGGGGAATCTGGGTCTCGTTGTTGATGTCGTAGGCGTGATCCCAGTCGTAGTCGCTGCCATCGGCGTTGAGCTGGAACTCATAAGCGCCGTGGGTCTGGCCGTCGCCGTACAGCAGCTTGGAGCGGCTGTAAGTGTGGTCGTGGCCCTGGAGC
>CAJFUI010000018.1 GCA_904420145.1 uncultured Oscillospiraceae bacterium | reverse complement strand
GTCGTGTTGTTCCCGCCGCAGGCCACGAGGGCGAACATCATGGCAAGAGCGAGAAGCAGAGACAATACCTTTTTCATACTCGTTTTCTCCTTTTCAAATTTTATTTAAACACAATGCTGTGTCTAAACCAGAAAATACAGGCCAGAACCTTACCACCAGGTGGGGTTCTGCATGTAGTCCTCGTAGGGCACGGCGTCCACCTTGCCCATACGCAGCCAAGCCATAGCCTCCATAATCTCCTTGCTGTAGTCCCCCTTGACGATGGGGAAGTGGTGCTGGAAGCGCTGCACCAGAATGGTGTTCAGCAGATCCTGGGCGGAGATGGGCTGGCGGTTGAGCTTCAGCTCATTCACCCAGCCCCGGCTGCCGAGGAAGCTGGGCTTTTCGTAGTCGATGAACTTGCCGGTGGCAAGGAACATCCGGTCACTCTCACCGGTGATCCGGGCGATAGTGATCTCACCGGGATCAAAGACCATATCCCGTACCGTGCCGGTGCCCACAGCGTGGGCCAGATCGGCGCCGCCGTGGTCCTTGCCGGAGTAATTCAGGCTGTAGTTAAAGCCGTTCTTCTCACAGAAGCGCTTGCTGGCCGGCCCGCAGTGCCACAGCAGCACCGTATCGTCAGTGCGGTCGAAGGCGCTCATATCCATGAGCATGGTCTCGTCCTCAGCAATATACTTGAGGAAGAGCATGCTGACAGCGCTGGTCAGATCGCCCTCGCAGGCGGTGACAATGCCCTTGTCGTTGAGTTCGCCCACCACGGCACAGACGCTGTAGAGGTAGTCGTCCTGGAATTTGGGCCAGCAGCTGACGGCGATGGCGTCATAGCCCTTCTGGCGGATGAACTCCTCATAGGCCAGAGCAAAGCGGGCGTTGACCTCCATCATGTCCTTGGCGGTGGGATGGAGGAAGCCCTTGGCCCAGGAGCTCTCCTCGGCGATCCGCTGCTCCACGGCGGCCTTGTCCATTCCCTCGGCCAGCTTCTTGACCTCATCGTACTCGTGGAGACGGTTGATGCGCATGCCGTCAAAGAGCTTAATCAGGCGGCGCTCGTCGTCATAGAGGTCGTCAAAGCCGGGAGCGATGCCGCCGATGAGGGCCACGCTGGACTGCTTCATCCGCTTAATGGCCTTCTGGGCCCGGATGGTGATCCGGAAGCGCTCCAAAAACAGGGGGTCCTCCACGTCGCCGAAGTACCACTTCAGCGGGATCTGGTAGCCGTCCAAATAGTGGCCGATAATGGCGGAATACATGTTGATGCCGCACAGGGAGTTAAAGGGAGTGGGGCCGTCCACCGTCCCCTCGGGGATCGCCCACAGGCCGAGGCTGGCGTTCTTCGCCCGGGCGAAGATCGGCGCCAAAAAGCCTGCGGAGAAGCTGGTGGTCTGCAGGAGGATAAAGTCCACCTTCTCCTCCTCCAGCGCCTTCACAGCGGCATAGCCGTCCGCCGCCACAATCACCTGCTTGTCATAGACATACAGGTCAAAATCCCACTTCTTGGCCAGTTCCGCTACCTTAGCGGAGCTGCGGGCGAAAGCGCCCTTCTTATCCCCAGGAAAGCTCAGCTGGGAGCTGCCCACCAGACCAACTTTGAATTTTTCCAAAATATGTACGCTCCTCTCGCAAAGAGGGTATTGTCCTCTCCGCATTAGCTGTTCGCTGTGCGGTTAACCGCACAGCAGCACGGGCACAAAAAGCCCGTGAATAATTGTACTCATTTTAGCTGATTCTTTTGTAAAAAAATAGGGATTTTCATTCACGGATACCGCGAATTTGTTCAAACCTGTATATTTTCGGCGTATTTGTCCTTTTTTCTGCTATTTGCACAAAATTTTGAAAGAAAATTAGTCATTATGCTCACTGTGCTCTCGAATCAGCGCTCGCCGGTAGGCATTGCAGGACATACCTACCTGTTTTTTAAACACCCGCAGGAAATAATTGTAGTCGTTGAAACCTACGCGGCTGGCAATTTCGGCGATAGGCAGGTTCTGGGTCTTCAGCATCGCCTTAGCCGCCTCAATACGCCGGCGCCGGATATAGCTCATGACACCGCAGCCCAGCGCCTTCTGGGAAACCGTATAAAACGTGGTACGGCGCATGCCAAAATAGCTGCACAGCAGCTCCGGCGTGATCTCCTCAGACAAATGGGCATCGATATAGTCGTTGAGCCGCTCCACCAGCTGCCCCTTCTCCGTAAAAAGGATCCGGTTGGAGAGCAGGTAAGAAATACACACCTCCATCAGTTGGATGGCGGCGTGGATCTCCTCGTCGTTGCGCACCGGCAGCCGGGAAATCGCCTCGCAGAGGGTGCGCCTGTCCTCCACAAGATAGTCAAAGCGGCTCTGCAGCTTGTGGATGCAGGCGGCCACATCCTCGTCCGGCAGCATCTGGCCGAACATGATGTAGCCGATAGTTTCGTCGTTTTGTTTAAGAGGAGCCACCACCTCGATCAGTCCTGCATGACAGTTGTAGGAGACAAAGTGATTGGAATTTTCGCAGAGGCTGAAGCCATATTCGTCGCTGGCGAAGCAGCGCGACAACTCCCTGCTGCGCACCAACTGGCAGAAGCAGCTGTTCTCCGCAGGATAGGCGAGGATAATCTGGTGCCTGGCGTCATAAATCGTAATTTTGACTTTTGTCAGCGTATAGATCGATTTGAGAATCTCTAAAAGCCGCTCCCGGTCCACATATAGGATGGAGGAGGTCAATTTCCCATTCATAGGACTACAGCCGCGTGGCAAGGCGCGCCGCCACCTCCTCCGGGGAAGCAGTGCCGGTGGCGCCGATCTGCTGGATAGTAATGGAAGAGACGCAGCAACCAAGGAGGGCTGCCTCCGCCGGCGTCAGCCCAAGGGTCAGTCCGAGAACAATTCCGGCGTTGGTGGCATCACCGGCTCCTACCACATCGATCTCACCCTCCACACGGAAGGCAGGGACCACCGTGGCGCCGCCGTCAAAGACCACAATGCCCTCGCTGCCCCGGGTGACGAAGAAGACGTTGCCGTTGCGCAGGTAGGTGCGCTTGCCCTTCTCGATGATCTCCTCCAAATTGTCCGGGTCCCCCGCGCCGCCGCTGAACTTGGAGAAGAGCTCCAAGTTGTTGCACTTGACCATCATATTGCGGTACTCGTCGGCGAAGGAACGGGAGTCGGCGTAGAACACCTTGTCCCGGCGTCTGGCAGCCAGCTCGCTCAGCTGGCCCCGCAGCCAATCGGTGACGGCGCTGAGGTTGCGCTGATAGAACTGGTCGGTGACGATGACGGCGTCCGCAGTCTCTAAGGCCGCGTTCAGGTTGTCCATCATCTTCTGCTGGGCGGACATAGGCGGCTCGGTGAAGTTGCGGAAGTCCAGCCGGTTGAGCTCCCGGTAGACCCCGTCCTCCCCCTTGCGCATGGGCTTGGTGTAGGTACAGGTGCACATAGTGTCCTCATGGACCATGTAGGAGGTGTCCGCCCCCACCCGATCCAATTCCCGCAGCAGCTCAAAGCCCTCGCCGTCGTCCCCCACGATGCCGATGCACAGCACCTGGGCGCCCAGGGCGCGGAGGTTGTTGGTGATGGTGCCCCCCACCCCGGCGGAGAGATGCTTGCGGTGGACCTGATAGGCACTCATCCCCGTCTCCGCGGAGGGCTCGTCCCGGGCGGGATCGATATAGAGGTACTTGTCTAAGGCGTAGTCCCCAAAGACGACGATCCGGGAGCGTCCGGCGTTTTTCAGGCTGTCAATGATCTTCTGGACGTCCATCCTCTCGCCCCCTTCACTTGCGCTGCTCATCCAAGGTCAAAATCAGGCGGGCCAGATTGGGCACCGTCTGCCGGTGCTCGCCCCGGACATAGAAGCTCTTGCCGCCGTCGGCCACGGTGCGGGCCAAAATGGTCTTCCAAGGCCGGAAGTAGTAGCGGGGATCCGTCTTAGGCGGCGCGCAGTCGTAGCCGTCGCTCTCGTCGATGGCCTGCAGGTCGAACACCGCCGTATGGAAGTGGGCGATCTTCTCCCCCCGCTGATGGGCCACGTTCCGAGCCATGGCCAGGGCCTTCAGATAGACCTCCGGGCCGGCCACAGCGGAGCCGAAGTCCAAAAACACGCCGTGCTCCAGCTTGGTGATGCTCTGGGCGTAGATCAAAAAGTCGGTATAGGAGCACGCGCCCATGGCGGCGCCGTCGCAGTTGGGGTGCTCGTGGATGATGTCGTTGCCCACGCCCACATGGACC
The DNA here is from genome assembly GCA_904420145.1 of uncultured Oscillospiraceae bacterium. Classification (GTDB taxonomy): domain Bacteria; phylum Bacillota; class Clostridia; order Oscillospirales; family Oscillospiraceae; genus CAJFPI01. Next base: position 3,995 of record CAJFUI010000018.1, on the reverse strand, counting down.
GTGACCGGCACGCCCAGGTGGTAACCCATAGCGAGGACGCTCTTCTCCCGGTTGGGGAAGTTGTTCTCCCAGATGTAGCGGCCCAGGGCCTCGCCCCAGCCGATGCCCTCCTTGGCGCCCTCCGCGATGATGTCGTTGATGAGCCCAGTCTCCTTCCACAATCCGAACTGCCCCTCGCTGATATACTTGGCCACGCTCTCGCAGGTGTGGCCGATCAGGGAGAGCTCGAAGTCATGGATGGACCCGGCGCCGTTGGTGGCAAAGTGGGTCACAAGGCCCCGCTTCATCAGTTCAATCATAAACATGGCGTTGCCCGTGCGGATTACGTGGGCGCCGTACATCATCAAAACCGTGGCGTCATACTCCCGGCGGGCCTTCACCACCGCCTCCGCCAGCACAGGCAGGGCCGGGTGCTCAAAGGGAGGGATCTCCCCATCCACACTCAGCAGCACCTTGTCCAAATCCACGTCGTGGACCCGCTGCTCGAGGGGCAGAATTTTTAATTGAGAACGGTCAAACTGTTTATACGGCATATGTGTTACCCCCTAATCATCTTCAAAATCTCATCACTGTCCCGGAAATCGGGGATGATGGCGGCTGCCCCCGCCCCGATCAGGCGGCGGCGCTTCCAAGCGTTGATGCCTGTCCGCTTCTCCTCCTCCGTGGCCGCGCCGATGGCGAGACCTCCAAGGTTTGCCACCAGCTCCACCTCCACGTAGCCGTCGCCGAAGGAGACCAGTTCCTTGGGCTGGATGTGCTCCTTCTCCAGCATGTCCCGGATCACCAGCTCCTTGGAGCACTCGGTCATGGCGGCGTGGGCGCCGTGAATGCCGCCGGCAAAGGCGTCATCCAGCCCTAAGAGCTTGGCCTCATAGAGGACGTCCTCCTCGTCGGTGCCGCTGGCCAGGTAACACTTAATGCCCGCCTCCTGCAGCTTGCGGATAAACGCCTTGCTGCCGGGGACCAGATAGTCCTCCGCCGGCGCCTCGCCGGAGAGGAGCTTGGCCTTACGGTCTCGAATCCGCTCCTCCAAGCGGCGCAGATACTCGTTCTTATAGACGATGGGCTCCCGGTGGGGTCCTCCCCGCTTAGTGACCTCCTCATCCAGACGGATGCACTGGAAGATGGTCTGCTTGCCGGTGAGGGTGTCCACGAAATCCCTGACGCAGGTGAGGATCTCCTCCTCACTCTCGCCGCTCTTCGTCTCACGCAGCACCTCCGCGAAATAGGGGATCATAATCTCCTGCCAGCCCTCGCGGATCAGGCTGACCGTTCCGTCGAAGTCAAACAGCGCGTAGCGGATATCGTAGCCGCTCCATGGCTGAATGATCTCAATTTGTGTAGACGCTGCAGGTTGATACATAGGCATTTCCTCCGTTGTCTTGCCCGCGGGAGCGGCAAAGCATTTTCCCGCCGCTCCCCCCATTTTTATACACACCACGTTATACCACGTCCGCCCCTTCTCCGTCAACAAATTTCCCAAAAGCTGGGAAATTTTTCTTCCGTCTTACGGCTCGGCCGGATGGGCTCAGCCGACTCGCCAGTAGTAGGCGCTGCAGGGCGCGAGTTCGCTTCCGCCGCCGAAGTCGTGTGGCCTGCCGGTGATGAGATCCACCGCCCGCCCCCCTTGGGCGTCAAAATGGGCGGTATACGCATCTCCGTCGGCGTTGAAGGCCGCTATAACCCGCTCCTCCCCCGCCCGCCGCTCAAAGATCAGCTGGCGGTTGGTCATGTGAAGGATGCGGAAATCCCCGTATAGGAGGGCGCGGCTCCCCCTCCTTGCGGCGGCCAGGGCGGCGATCCAGTCGGTCAGGCCGCTGCGCTCCGGCCGCTCTATGGCCGGGCGCAGGGCGGCGTCCCCGTCGGCCTTTCGCCCCTCAATGCCCCACTCGCTGCCGTAGTAGACAGTGGGGACGCCGGGCATGGCGAAGAGCAGGCCGTAGGCCACCGGCAGGTGGGCGGGATTTTGCAGCATGCTGGCGATGCGCTCCACGTCGTGGTTGTCCAAGAAATTCATTAGGTGCCGCCCCCGGTAGAGGCACCAGCTCTCGCCGCCGAACTGCCGCTGGAGGCTGTGGCCGATCTCAAAGAGATTCATGGAATTTAAGCTGGACCAGAGCCCCTTGTAGCACTCGTAGTTGGTGACACTGTGGCAGGCTTGGTCGTTCATCCACCGGTTGTAGTCCCCGTGGAGGGTCTCCCCCACCAGCACGAAGTCCGCCTTCAGTCCGCCGGTGAAGCGTCGCAGGGCGGCGAGGTACTCCGGCGGCAGGCTGTAGGCCACGTCAAGGCGCAGTCCGTCGATGTCAAAGCGCTCCACCCAGGAGCGGATGGCGGCAAACTGGTGATCTACAACGGCCCCATTCTGCAGATTCAGCTTTACCAGCTCATAGTGCCCCTCCCAGCCTTCGTACCAGAAGCCGTCGTTGTAGGGGGAGTTGCCGTCGAAATTCAGGTAAAACCAATCCCGATAGGGGCTGTCCCAGCCCTTCTCCCGTACATCCCGGAAGGCCCAGAAGCCCCGGCCCACGTGGTGGAACACCCCGTCCAGCAGCACCCGGAGCCCGGCGGCGTGGAGCGCATCGCACACCGCCTTCAGGTCCTCCTCCGCACCCAGGCGGCAGTCCACGGTGAAGTAGTCCCGGGTGTCGTAGCCGTGGCGGTCGCTGTCAAAAACCGGATTCAAGAGCACCGTATCGGCCCCTATGCTTTTGATCTGCTCGATCCACCCTGTGAGCTTTCGCAGCCGGGGCACCGTCATGCCGTCGTTCTCCGGCGGCGCGCCGCACAAGCCTAAGGGGTATATTTGATAGACAACCGCTTCCTCAAACCACATTGCAGTCTCTCCTCTCTCACTCATGATGCCGTCCGGGCATCCAGCAGCAGCTCCAGCTCCCGGAAAATCCGCCCCGCGGCGGTTTGGAACTCCGCCGGCTCCTTCGCCTTGCGCAGCTCCCTCCACAGCCGCTCATCGGGCGCAAAGAGGCGGATCAGATAGGTCCACAGCTCCTTCATAGGGCGGATGGCGTTCTTCTTGCTCTGGAAGGCCCGGCAGTAGGTCTCATACAGCTCGTCGTGGTAGGCCCGCAGGGTTTCCCGGTCCGCTCCCGCACCCCCTTTGATTTTCTGCACCAAGGCGGGGTCCGCCAAGAGCCCCCGGCCGATCATCAGGCTTGCCACGCCGGGGCGCTCTGCGGCAAACTGCCGGCACTGCTCCGCTGTGGCGAGATCCCCATTGTAGCCCAGAGGGAAGGGGCTTGTCTCCCGCAGCAGCCGGTCAAAGCATTCCATCCGGACGCCGCCGAGGTAGTAGTCCTCCCGCAGCCGGGGGTGGACAATCAGCTCCCTCAGCGGATAGCGGCAGCAGAGCCCCCAGATGGCCTCAAACTCCTCCGGATCTGTGAGACCAAGGCGGGTCTTGACGGACACGGCAACCGTCGCATGGGAGAACACCTCATCCAAAAAATTCTCCAGCGCCCTGAGATCTAAAAGCATACCGGCCCCCTTCCCCCGGGCCACCACCGTCCCCGAGGGACAGCCGCAGTTAAGATTGACCTCTCGATAGCCCATGGCGGCCAGTTCCCCGGCACACCAGAGAAAGTCCTCCGCCCGCTTGGTCAAAATCTGGGGCACCAGCGGCACCCCCTCGTTGTGCTCGGGCAGCACGTCCCACAGCTCCTTCCGGGAGAAGACGTGGTGCTGGTTGGGGGAGAGAAAGGGGGAGAAATAGCGGTCCACGCCGCCGAAATACCGGCGGTGGATCCTGCGAAACTGCCAGCCGGTGATTCCCTCCATGGGGGCAAAATCGTGCAGGGGCATAGCCTCCCTCCTCTCCTGTGATCTCTGTCATGCTGTGATTGCATCGAAAAAGAAAAATCCGCCGCGAACGACCTGTCGTCCGCGGCGGCATGGCGCAGCGGGAGGGATTCGAACCCTCGTGGGATTGCTCCCAAACTGATTTCGAGTCAGCCCCGTTATGACCACTTCGATACCGC
>CAJFUI010000017.1 GCA_904420145.1 uncultured Oscillospiraceae bacterium | reverse complement strand
GTCCTCTCGACAGCCATGCGCCGGTCATAGGAAGACGCACTCCAGCGGAGAAAAGGGAGTCCTTAGAACCGTAGGTTCTAAGCCAACCTTTGCCCACTTTTGTTTGGTCACAAAAGTGGGTCGCGCCGCCAGCGCGAAACAACTCCGTGTCCGCAGGGCACAAACACCCCGCCGCTACAAGCGGCAAAAATCACGCGCGCCGTGACATGCGAAAAGGACCCGGCGGCTTAGCCGCCGGGTCCTCTCCTGTAAAATTTCCAAGGGTACCGTTGTGTTACACCTGGGCGATACCGCGGATCTCCGCAAGGGAACGGATGCCCTTCTTCTCCATGAAGGCCTCCAGCCCCCGGATGATCTCCACCATAGCCATGGGGTTGGTGAAATTCACGCATCCCACCTGCAGCGCCGTAGCCCCCGCCATGATGTACTCCACGGCGTCCTGCCACGTGGCGATGCCGCCACAGCCGATGACAGGAATCTTCAGCACGCCGCAGGCCTGATAGACCAGGAAGAGGGTCTGGGGCTTAATGGCCGGACCGGACATGCCGCCGGAGATGTTCCCGAGGGTGGGCTTGCCCTTGTTGATGTCAATGGTCATAGCCCGGTAGGTATTGGCGATGGTCACCGCGTCGGCGCCGCACGCCTCAGCGGCTAAGGCGGTCTCCCGGATATCGGTGACGTTGGGGCTGAGCTTGATGAACAGCGGCAGCTTCGTACGGCTGCGGGCGCCGCTCACCACCTCCTTGAGCAGGGCAGTGTTGGAGGAGAAGGGGAGGCCCGTACCCACATTGGGGCAGGAGAGGTTCAGCTCAATGGCGCCCACCCGCTCATCGTCCGCCACAATCTCAAGGGACTCAAAGTAGTGCTCCGGCGCGTTGCCGGAGAGGCTGAGCACCACCGGCGCGCCGATGCCCACAAAGCGCTGGAGCTGCTCGGCCATAAACTTCTCAATGCCCACAGAGGGGATGCCCACTGCGTTGATCATGCCCCCCAGCACCTCGGTGATCCGGGGCGCTGCGTTGCCGGGACGGGGGTTGCGGTGGACGCTCTTGACCATCACCGCGCCCAGCTCGGACATGGGAAATACGTCCGCGTTGTACTCAAAATAGTCGTAGGCGCCGGAGGCGGGCATAATGGGATTTTTCATCTCAAAGCCGCCGACGTTCACCCGCAAATCACAATTTCCCATGGCCTCACACGATCCTTTCTGTGGGGAATACAGGACCGCACTTGCACACGGTCTCATACTGCTCACTGCCGTTTTCATCGTGGGTCTTGCACACGCAGCCCTTGCACGCGCCGATGCCGCAGGCCATATGCTCCTCCAAGGAGACATAGGAGGCAAAGCCGTAGCGCAGGTGCAGCTCGTGCATCTCCCGCATCAGCCGCTTGGAGCCGCAGGAGTACGCCGCATCAAAGGGCAAGGTCTTCAAATCCTCGGCAAAGAACGCCGTGACATTGACATTGGCGTCACTGGTGGAGCGCACGGTAACGCCCATTTTTGCCAGCTCCTCCCGGTCAAAGATCTGGGCCTCCTCCTTGGCGGAGAGATAGGCATAGACCTCCGTCCCCTGGTCCAGAGCCCGCTTAGCCAGCAGCCGCAGGGGGGCGATACCGATACCCCGGCCAATCACCGCGATGCGCCGCGCCCCCTTTTCAAGGGGAAAGCCGTGGCCCAAGGGACCAAGGGCCTGCATGCTGTCGCCCTTGCGCAGGGCAGCCATCAACTTGGTGCCCTCGCCAACCACCTTATACAAAAAGGTCAGGGTGCCCTCCACAGGATCGGCATAGTTGATGCTGATGGGCCGCATCAGGAAGGGTGCGTTGCCCTCCCAAGCCTTGAGCATCATAAACTGGCCCGGCTCACTGGCCGCCGCCATCTCCTTCGCTTGGAGAACTAAGCGGAGAAAGCCCGGGGTGATCTCCACATTTTCTACCACTTCAACTGTCTGATACATCTGTTATCTCCCTGTCAGGGGGAACCCCTGCATGTTATTGTGTCTTCCTGAAAAAACCGCTTACTGGACTCTGCCGGTGATGAGGCCGAGGAGTGCCATGCGGAGGTACATGCCGTTGTGGGCCTGACGGAAGTAGGCAGCGCCCTC
>CAJFUI010000016.1 GCA_904420145.1 uncultured Oscillospiraceae bacterium | reverse complement strand
TACCTACTTTATGGCTATGAAGGACGAGGCGGAGCTGGTGAAGGCCTACGCCATGGTCAACGTGCAGCAGTACAATTTAGTGGCCACAGGAAACACCGTGGCAGAGTGTGAGGCCAATTATCTGTCTATGTTAGCGGAGAATGGTATCGTAGCGGCGGAGGATGCGCCGTCCGACGGACAGGAAACCATCGAGGGTACCGTGGCAGAGATCCGTTCGGCAGTGTTGGAGGGCAACAGCTACTACTTCGTGCGCTTAGTGGGCTACGAGCCCTTCTACCAGATCAGCGCGGCGGTGTGCCCGCTGGCGGTGATTCTGAACGAGGGGGATCAGGTGACGATTACCTATACCGCAGGGGATGGCCCCATCCTCGCCGCATCGGATCTGACACTCCGGTGAGGGGAGAGACGCTTTCGAACTCGAAGTTTTCGAATAAACAGAAAAGCAAGAAAAAGGACGCATGTTATGCGTCCTTTTTCTTGCTCCGCATCAAGCGAGAGCAGCAAATAACCGTTTTATAGCCGATAAAAAGTACGTTTCCCCCTACTTTGCCTAAAAACTGACTACCATAAGCCATACGAAACAGCCCAGGATATAGGCATATAAGCTTAACAAGAAACCATATCTTGCTATTTTTCATCATTCGTGAAAGCTTTGAAAATAATGTAGTCCATATAGTCCTGTTTGTCCCGGGGCTTTCTACCGCCTTTGATTTGGTTATTCTTTGTGTCGTGCGAAATGACGATTGCCAACAAAACGATGACCACAGCTAAGATTAATAAAACATCCATCGTCTCCACTCCCTTATTTTTATCAAGAATTATTATAGTGTCAAATATCTCCTGATCCTGCATTCCAAGCAAATTTTATCAGGCTGCTCAAATCTGCTGTCGCATAATTTCCATAGTTAAAACAATTCTCTGTTCATTTTTATGTCTGTTCATACACAGAATTATTTCTATCAGCCTATAAGTATATTATATCACAACAGGCAGATCTGAAGCTACTAGTCATAGAGAAACAGGCTGTACCAGGTTACCAGATTTCCGCCGGCGATAAAGTCGATGCCAAAGCGCTCGGCCAGCGCGGTGACGAGAATCCCTTGACTCTCCACACAGGGGTACATGCGCTCCGGGTGGCGGCAGGGGGCGTCCGGGTAGGTGCATTTGGCGCAGATGGCGCAGGATTCCGTGGACAGCACCAGCGGTTCTACATCCTGCTCCCGGAAAAGGGCGTGGACCTGCCGGGTGACCTCCTCGTGGGCCTCCCGGGTCTTCAGTGTCTCCTGCAGATCGGAGATGTCCGCCACCTCCTCCATGGTGGTGATGAGCAGGGCATTGGGATAGCGCAGGCAGCGCTCCTGGCACTCCGCTAAGGTGCCTACAGCGGGGGGACAGGCCCAGCTGGTACCGTACTGGGTGCACTCGTGCTCACAGATGTAGCGCACCGCAGGGGAGAAAACCAAGTCTCCGGTGGAGAAGAATTCATACTGTACAATCGGGAGGGCGCTCAAGGCGCCCTCCAGCTTTTTTTGATCCATGGCAGTACTCCATATTAAGAATAGACCTCGGGACAGACGCGGCGGATCTCCGCCTCGATGCCCTTGAGGTCGTCAAAGGTGTCCGGCCGGCGCTCAGGATTGCGCAGCAGGGCGGCGGGGTGATAGATGGCGGTCATCCGCACTCCGGCCTTTTCAAACCACTGGCCGTGCTCCCGGGTGATCTTAAAGTCGCTCTTAATCAGCTGCATGGCAGCGATGCGTCCTAAGCAGACAATAATCCGTGGCCGGATGATGGCGGTCTGCCGGCGGAGAAATCCGATGCAGGCCTCCTGCTCCACATTCAGCGGGTCTCGGTTCTCCGGTGGGCGGCATTTGACGATGTTGGTGATATAGACCTGTGTGCGGTCCAAGTGGATGATCTCCAGCATGTCGTCCAGGAGCTTGCCCGCCTTGCCCACGAAGGCGAGCCCCTGCTCGTCCTCGGTGGCGCCGGGCCCCTCACCGATGAGCATGATTTTGGCGGCGCTGTTGCCGTCGCCGAACACCACATGCTTTCTCGTCTCCGCAAGCGAGCAGCCCCGGCACTGCAGGCACTCCTGGCGCAGGGCCTCCCAAGTATCCGCCATGGCTTTTCCTCCTTGTATGTTTTCCGCGCCTTTGGGACAGCCTATCTCCGAAAGGGAGGAATGCCCCTATGGTGTGGGTCTGGTTGTTCGTTTATTACAGCTTTTTCGGCTATCTTCTGGAGCGGATGTTTGCCAAGGTCACCTGTGCCCCCAAGCAGGTGCGCAAGTGCTTCCTGCTGCTGCCATTATGCCCGGTCTATGGGCTGGCTATGACCGCGTTTCTCGCCCTGACAGATCCGGGGGACTACAGCGCCCTGGGGCTGATCCTCCGGGGAGCTGTTCTGACGACCATCGTGGAGTACGGCGTTCATCTGCTGTATGAGTGGGTCTTCGGGGTCAAATTCTGGGACTACAGCGGCGTGGCGGGCAACATCTGGGGCCGGGTCTGCCTGCCCTTTTCCGCAGCCTGGGGACTGCTGTCGGCATGGTCCATCCGATACCTCCAGCCGCTGCTGCTGCCCCTTGCCGAGCAGACGCCGCCGCTGGTGAGCTATCTGCTGCTGGTGGTGCTCTCCGCAGACGCTGTGCTCTCCGCCGCGTTGCTTCGGCGCTACCACGACACGGAGCTTCTGAGCCTGCGGGCGGTGGGGCGGCGCCTCGCCGGCTGAGGCGTCAAAGATGGGCGTTGAGCCAGTCTAAAACGTCCTGATAGACAAACCTGCTGGACTTCTCGTTGAGAATCTCGTGGCGCAGGCCGTGGTAGAGCTTGCAGGACACGTCCTTGATGCCGGCCTTCTCGAAGCTGTGATAGGCCCGCTCCACACCCTTGCCCATGTCCCCCACCGGATCCTGATCTCCGGCGATGAAGAAGACAGCAGTATCTTTGTCCATTTGTGCGAGGTTGGAGGGCTTAGTGAGAAAACGGATACCGGTGAGCATATCCCGGAAGAGACCCAAGGTGATGTCCTCCCCGCACATGGGGTCGGCGAGGTAGCGATCCACATTGTCGGTGTTGACAGAGATCCAGTCAAATTTTGTCCGGACCGGGGCAAAGACCTTGTTGTAGGCGCCGAAGGCCAGCTTGTCGGCCACAGGGCTGACGGCCGCGCTCCCCAACTTTTTGATCTCCCGGTTGGCAATCGCCAGACCGCCGGAGACGAGAAGAGGGGACTGGTGCCCGGTGCCGCAGATGACGGCGCCCCGCACCCGGCCGGGATAGCGGATCAGGAAGGTGCGGAGGATAAAGGAGCCCATGGAGTGGCCGAACATAAAGTACGGAAGCTGGGGATACTGTGCGGCTAAGCGCTGCTGGAGGATGGCCACGTCATCCACCACATGCTGCCAGCCGTCCCGCTCTCCAAAGTAGATACGCGGCTGGCCCTCCGCCACAGAGAGGCCGTGGCCCAGGTGGTCGTTTGCCGCCACAAGAAAGCCCTGCCGGCAGAGAAAGCGGGCGAAGGGGGCGTAGCGTTCGCCGTACTCCGCTACACCGTGGGAGATCTGCACGATCCCGCGGATAGGGCGGGACAGGGGGGTCCACTGGTTGACATGGATCAGGGTTTTGCCGTCGCTGGAGGGGAAGAAGAATTCAGAGGTGACAGACATGGCCTATCCTCCTTTATAAATGGATTTTCTTTGTCCCCACTATATCATAATTTGTCAAAAATGAACAGAGAGAATTTTGACGCCTCCCTGTCCACCGAAGGGGGGTCCCGCCGCGCAGGTCTGCGGCACCGCCGACATGGCTCCGAGAGAAGTGAAAATCCCTTTGGATCCCGCGATAGCGCCCCCTTCGCGGAGACCGCCCCGCCTTTTTTGCATGCGGCAGAAAACAAAACTCCCCGGAGGGCCATGGGGCGTCTCCGGGGAGAAGTTCCTTATTGATTGTCAGGATCTGCGCCGGCGGCGAAATCACCCTCGGAGGGGTTGGCGGAGCTGTCCGTTCTCTCCTCCGGCTCCTCCATGGGGCCGTCTGCCATGGGCATAGGGATGGGTTCGCTGACGATGTGGATGGACTTGGCCGGAGGCTCGATGGAGGCGTCCTGCTGTCCGCGGCCGTTGGTGATGCCGAAGTACTCTGTCTGCTCAGGGTCCTTGCCCTCCAGAATAGCCATCATCTCCTGGCCGGTGATGGTCTCCTTCTTCAGCAGGTAGGCGGCGATGGCGTCCAGCATCTCCCGGTTCTCCACCAGCAGCGCCTTGGCCTCCTGATGGCACTGGCGGATGATCTGCACCACCGCCCGGTCGGCGGCGGCATAGGTCTCCTGGGCGCAGTTCATGGAGTAGGTGCCGTCCAAATATTGGCTGTTCACCGTGCCGAGGGCCATCATGTCAAACTCCTCGTACATGCCGAACCGGGCCACCAAGTTCCTCGCCAGCTCCGTGGCCCGCTCGATATCATTGGCGGCGCCGGAGGTCTGGGTGTTGCACACCACCTCTTCGGCGCTGCGGCCAGCCAGAAGGGTGCGGATCTCAGCAAGGATGTCCTCCTTGCTCATGAGGAACTTCTCCTCCTCCGGGAGGTTTAAGGTGTAGCCCAGGGCCCCTTGGGTGTGGGGGACGATGGTGATCTTGGTCACCGGCTGTGCGTTTTTCTGCTTGGCGGCCACCAGGGCGTGGCCCACCTCGTGGTAGGCGATGATCCGCTTTTCACTTTCCGTAATCACGGTGCCCTTCTTCTCCGCGCCGGCGATGACTACCTCAAAGGAGGCCAGCAGGTCCTCCTGATTTACCGCCAGCCGACGGTGGCGCACCGCCCGGAGGGCCGCCTCGTTGACCATGTTGGCCAGGTCTGCGCCTACACAGCCAGCGGTAGCCTGGGCGATTTTGTTGAGGTCCACATCCTCCGCCAGACGGATCTTCCGGGTATGGACCTCCAGCGTCTTCAGCCGTCCGGCCAAGTTGGGGCGGTCCACGGTGATCCGGCGGTCAAAGCGGCCGGGGCGCAGCAGGGCCTTGTCCAGGACCTCGGGGCGGTTGGTGGCGGCGAGGACGATGATGCCCTTGCCGGGGTCAAAGCCGTCCATCTCCGCAAGGAGCTGGTTGAGGGTCTGCTCCCGCTCGTCGTTGCCGCCGAAGCGGGTATCGCGGGTCTTGCCGATGGCGTCGATCTCGTCGATGAAGATGATGCAGGGGGCCACCTTGGCCGCCTCCTGAAACAGGTCCCGGACCCGGCTGGCACCCACGCCAACAAACATCTCCACGAAGCCTGAGCCGGAGATGGAGAAGAAGGGGACGTTGGCCTCGCCGGCCACCGCTTTGGCCAGAAGAGTCTTACCGGTGCCCGGAGAGCCCACCAGCAGGGCGCCCTTGGGGAGCTTGGCGCCGATGGCGGTGTATTTGGCGGGGTTGTGGAGAAAGTCGATGATCTCCTCCAAGCTCTCCTTGGCCTCGTCCTGCCCGGCCACATCGGCGAAGGTGACGCCGGTCTGCTTTTCCATATAGACTTTGGCGTTGGACTTGCCTACGTTGCCGATGCCGCCGATGCCGCCGCCCTTCTTAGCCATAAACCGAAAGAGGAGGACAAAGGCGCCTACCATCAGAACGCTGGGCAGCACATAGCCGATCATCAGCTCCATGATGAAGGGCATCTGGGGCACATAGGGGGAGGTGTAATCCACCTCATACTCATCCAGCATGTCATAGATCCCCGGGTCGTTGAGCGCCACGGTGAAGAGGGTATAGTTTTCGCTGTACTCTATTCCGTCTGCGTCGGTGTAGACATAACCTTCCACCGGGGTGATGGTGATGTTGCCGTCTTGAAAGACGACCTCCTGCACATGGCCCTCCCGCACCAGATCCTTGAACTCGCTGTACATGATCTCATGGGAGGAGGACGAGCGGGTGCTGTCGCCTAAATAGACATTCAAGTACTGCAGAGCGATGGTTAAAACCAGCGCCCAGACGAGGAGGGTAAACAGGCCGTTGAGATTCCGCTTGTTTTTATCGTTGCGATTGTTGGGCTTGTTATTGTTGTTGTCCATGTTTTTCTCCTTGCATAGAACGATTTTGAAAAATCGTCTGCTATTTATGGTACCACAAAGGCGGCCAACTAACAAGAACCGGATTTGCATTTTCTGTGAAATTTCTATGAATCCCCTTTCTAAGGCGGCGGGGATGTGGTATACTGAACCAGTCAAATGCCAAAAAAGCGCGGATTTTGACCGGACTTTTTTTGAGACAGAGGGAGGAGCGCTATGCGGGAGCGGGAAGAGGACAGACAGTCTCAGGCCGACGGCTTGATTGAGGGCCGGAATGCGGTGATGGAGGCCCTGCGTGCTGGCGCGCCGGTGGACAAGCTGCTGATTGCCAAGGGGGAGACGGACCACACCCTTGGACGCATTGCCGCCCAGGCGAAAAAGGCGGGCATTGTGGTGGTGGAGTGCGACCGGCGGAAGCTGGACGCCATGAGCACCACCCACAGCCACCAAGGCGTCATCGCCGTCGCCGCCGTGCGGCAGTACGCCACGGTGGAGGAGCTCCTCCGCTCCGCAAGAGAGCGGGGGGAGCAGCCGCTGCTGGTGGTCTGTGATGAGATTTCCGACCCCCACAACCTGGGGGCTATTATCCGTACCGCCGAGTGCGCCGGTGCTCACGGCGTGATCATTCCAAAGCGCCGCAGCGCAGGGCTTACCGCCGTGGTGGCCAAGACCAGCGCCGGCGCGGTGAGCTTTTTGCCGGTGGCACGGGTGCCCAACATTCCCTCCTTGCTCAAGGAGCTGAAAAAAGAGGGAATCTGGGTTTTCGGCGCCGCGGCGGGGGAGAGCGTCTCCCTCTACGAGGCGGATTTCAAGGGGCCCTCCGCCATTGTCATCGGCAGTGAGGGGGACGGTATGAGCCGTCTGGTGCGGGAGAGCTGTGACTTTTTGGTCAGCATCCCCATGGCGGGGCGGATCTCGTCCCTCAACGCCTCGGCGGCCGCGGCGGTTCTGCTCTATGAGGCGGTGCGCCAGCGGCGGTAGAGGCGGGGAACCCATGGGAAGGTAAAGGAGAGCACATGGACAAGGAGCGAAAGGAACTACCTGAGGATGCCATCGGGGATGAGGAGGATATTGACCTCCTGCTGGCCCGCTATGGCATTGTATTGGACGATTTGGACATAGATGATATCGATGAGGCGGCGCTGGAGGAACTGGAGGGCAACATGCCGCCTGAAGAGGAAGAGGAGGAGACGGTTCCGCCCTCTGCAGAGATGGAAGAAACGGAGGAACCGTGCGAACCTGAACAGCCGGAGGAGCCGCAGCGGCGCAGCAGGGGCGGCTGGCTGAGAAGGTTCCATTTCCAGAAAGATAGAGCCGCGAAACCGGAAGAAGCGGAGGAGGCACCGGAACCGGAAGAGGAGCAGCCCGAGGAGGACGGCCAGCCGGAGGATGCGGCGGAGGAGGATGTCTTCCCTGTGGCTGACGTGGTGGCCTCCACAGTGGACTCCGTTTTGGAGGAGCGGAAAGAGGAGGAACGCCGCTTTGAAAAGCAGCGGCGCAGGCAGCAGCGGGCACAGGAGAAAATCCACCGCTCCAACACCCAGCGGGCGGCGGATACCGTGGAGTTTCCGGAGGAGGAGCCCTCCCTTGCGGAGGCTACAGTTCTTCAGAAACGCCGCTTTCTGCGGCTGAAGAAGCACGCGGCGGCAGCCTCTCTGCTGACGCTGCTGTGCTGGATCCCCATTGTGGTGCAGGCCGCCGGGGTGCAGATTCCCTACTACGGGACGGACGTACGGATATACGCGGCAGTCACCGCCGTGCTGGAGCTGCTGGTTTGCATCGCTGCGTGGCCTGTCTTTGCCGAGGGATTCGGACACCTGCGCGTCAGCTGTCATACCTGTGTCTCCCTGTGCAGTGTCCTCACCCTGGCGGATACGCTTTCCATGCTCTTTCTTACCCAGCGGGGGGCCATGGCGCCTCTTGGGGCTATCTCTGCTGTGGCGCTGAGCCTCACGCTGTGGGGGGACTGCTGGCACGCCGGTGCCCTGCGGGAGGGGTTCCGCTTGGTGGCCCTTGGTGAACCCTCTTACGTGGTGGACCTGACGGAGTATGGCGCCCTCAAGCAGCGGGGGAGGGCCAACAGTTTCTACCACCGCACCATGAAGGAGGACGGCGCCTCCCTCTGGCAGGGGCTGCTGCTGCCGGTGGTGCTGGTAGGCTCGGTGGTGTTTGCCGTGCTCTCCTCTTTTGGATTGGGCCATTCTGAGAACTTTTTGTGGTGTTGGTCCGCCATTCTCACTGCGGGGACGGCTCTGGCGTTGCCCTGCGTGTACAGTATGCCCTATTACCGGCTGGCCAAACGATTAGGAAAGTCCGGCTGCGCCGTAGCAGGGCTCTATGGAGCCAAGCAGCTCAGCTACAGCCGGGAGATGCTGATTAATGATACCGATCTCTTTCCGCCGGGTACTATCCGCATGAAGGAGGTGAAGGTGATCGGGGAGGAGCGCCGGAAGGTGGCCTCCTACGCCGGCAGTCTTGCCCAGGCCTACGGCAGCGGCTGGACAGACCTCTTTACCGCCTTCCTCCAGGAGACTGGGGCGAAGACGGAGCATTTGGAGCACTTCCATGTCCACGAGGAGGGGGGGATTTCCGCCTCTATTCATGGGGAGACGGCGGTTCTCGGTGTGGCCAACCTGATCCGTAAGCTGTCCATCCGCCTGCCTAAGAGCATGGAGTGGAAGGACGGGCTGTTCCTCGCCGTGGACGGAGAGCTGGTGGCTATTTTCTGCATGGTCTATCAGCCTACAGACAGCGTGCGCTGGTCCTTGGGTGCCATGCGCCGCAACGGCATCACCCCTCTGCTGGCCACCCGGGATCCCAATCTGACCCCTAAATTCCTAAAAAGCCACTTTGGCACAGAGGGCGGCGGCCTGCTTCTGGATCTCAATGAGCGGCTGAACCTGTCTCTGCTCCGGGAGGAGGGAGGCGCACGGCCCAACGCCCTGCTGTATCGGGAGGGATTGGCTCCCTATTTCGAGGCGGTAGCTGGCAGCAAGCGGCTGTGCCGGGCGGTGAAATGGGGCAACGCCATTACTCTTCTGGGAAGCATATCTGGGACGCTGCTGGGCTTTTATCTCGTGTTCGCGGGCAGCGCGGATGTTCTCAGCCCCCTGCAGCTGCTGCTGTTTTTAGCATTGTGGCTGCTGCCGGTGCTGCTGCTTACGTGGAACGTGGATCAAATTTGAGCAGCGCACAGTGCAGTTCATTTGTCCGCAAATAGCAGACGGTTTCGTCAAAATGCATGAAGGAGCGCCGGTGCCACCCTGTTTTGACAGGGGGAAGCCGGCGCTTTTTTGTTTGGTTTCACAAAATAGAAAAAATAGCAAAGGCGCTGAAAAATTTAGTTGTGCAACCAGGAAAAATAGTATATAATCAACATATTGGGCCAAATCCCCTCAGGGGAATGCTATAACCGGAAGGAGTTTACTTATGGATGTTCGTAATATCTGCCTGTTAGGGCACGGCGGCAGCGGCAAAACCTCTTTGGTGGAGAGCATGCTTTATACAACCGGCGTTACCGACCGTATGGGCAAGACCGCGGACGGCAACACCGTTTGCGATTATGATGCGGAGGAGATCAAGCGCCAGATTTCCATTTCCCTTGCAATGACCCCTGTGACGTACAAGGGTGTGAAGATCAATGTGCTGGACACCCCGGGCAACTTTGACTTTGCCGGCGAGATGCAGTCCGGTGTCCGGGCGGCCGAGGTGGGTGTACTGGTATGCGCCTCCAAGGACGGCCTCAGCGTAGGCGCAGAGCGCTGCTGGAAGTATCTCAAGGAGCAGAACAAGCCCTGCATGGTCTATATCTCCAAGGAGGACGAGGAGAACGCCAACTTTACCACAACCCTCGAGGCTCTGCGGGAGAAGCTGTCCAAGTCCATCGCCCCCGTGGTGGCGCCCATCTGGGACGACAATAAGCGCACCATCGGCATCATCGATGTCCTCAACAAGAAGGCCTATAAGATGAGCGGGGACAAAAAACCCAAGCGGGAGGAAATTCCCATTCCCGAGAACAAGGCCTCCGTGGTGGAGGAGCTCTACGGCCAGCTGATGGAGGCTGTGGCGGAGACCACTGAGGAGAACATGGAGAAATACTTTGCCGGCGAGGAGTTCACCAAGGAGGAGATCCTCAACGGCCTGAAGGTCGGCATGCGGGAGGGGACCATCGCCCCCGTCCTGTGCGGCAGCGCCTTCACCGGCCTTGGCACGGAGATGCTGCTGGAGACCATCGTGGATCTGGTGCCCTCCCCCGTGGAGATGGGCGCGGAGAGCGCCACCGACGAGAGCGGCGAGGAGGAGATCGAGGTCAAGTGTGATCCCAACGGCCCCACCGCTGCCATCGTGTTCAAGACCATCTCCGACCAGTACGGCAAGTACTCTCTGGTGAAGGTGGTCTCCGGTAAGATCACCTCCGATATGTCCCTGTATAATACCACTACCGGCAAGACTGAGAAGCTGGGCCGGCTGTATACCATTCGGGGCAAGAAGACCGAGGAGGTCAAGGAGATCGCCTGCGGCGACATCGGCGCCATCGCCAAGATGGACTATGTCCGCACCGGGGACACCCTGTGCGATCCCAAGCATGTGGTGAAGCTCAAGGCCGTGCAGTTTGCCGAGCCCTGCTACTCCCGGGCCATCGCCCCCAAGACCCGGGGCCAGGAGGAGAAGATCGGCACCGGCCTCAACCGCCTCAACGAGGAGGATCCCACCTTTACGGTTACCAACAACGCCGAGACCCACCAGACGGTGGTTGCCGGCGCCGGCGATATCCAGATCGACGTACTGGTCAGCAAGCTCAAGACCCGCTTCGGCGTGGAGGCGGAGCTGGATACGCCCCGTGTGGCCTACCGTGAGAAGATCCGCAAGCAGGTGCGCAAGCAGGGCCGCCACAAGAAGCAGACCGGCGGCAGCGGCCAGTTCGGCGACGTGCATATCGTCTTTGAGCCCCAGGACGAGAGCGAGGATATGATCTTTGAGGAGCAGGTGTTCGGCGGCAGCGTGCCGAAGAACTTCTTCCCCGCCGTGGAGAAGGGCCTGCGGGAGGCGTGCCAGCACGGCGTGCTGGCGGGGTACCCCGTGGTGTTCCTGAAGGCCACTCTGGTGGACGGCTCCTACCACCCGGTGGACTCCTCCGAAATCGCCTTTAAGACGGCGGCCCAGCTGGCCTATAAGGCCGCCCTGCCCGAGGCGTCCCCCGTGCTCTTGGAGCCCATCGGCGAGCTGAAGGTCCGCATCCCCGACAGCTACATGGGCGACATCATCGGCGATCTCAACAAGCGCCGGGGCCGTGTCATGGGCATGGATCCCACCGGCGACGGCGATCAGATCGTCACCGCCGAGGTGCCTATGGCGGAGATGATGTCCTATGCCATCGACCTGCGCTCCATGAGCCAGTCCCGCGGCTCCTTTACCTTCCACTTTGTGCGTTACGAGGAGTGTCCTCCCGCAGCCCAG
>CAJFUI010000015.1 GCA_904420145.1 uncultured Oscillospiraceae bacterium | reverse complement strand
GATCCGCACGCCGTGGTGGATCTCAAACCGCTCCTTCAGCCCCCGGAGGATGGAGATGGTGTCCTCCACCGTGGGCTGGTCGATGAGCACCTTCTGGAACCGGCGCTCCAGGGCCGCGTCCTTCTCGATATACTTCCGGTACTCGTCCAGGGTGGTGGCGCCGATGCAGTGGAGCTCCCCCCGGGCCAGCTTGGGCTTCAGGAGGTTCCCCGCGTCCATGCTGCCCTCGGTGCGGCCGGCGCCCACGATGTTGTGGATCTCGTCGATAAAGAGGATGATCCGCCCCTCGCTCTTTTCGATCTCATTGAGGACCGCCTTCAGACGCTCCTCAAACTCGCCCCGATACTTGGCCCCGGCGATGAGGCTGCCCATGTCCAGGGCAAAGATGGTCTTGTCCTTCAGCCCCTCAGGCACGTCGCCCTTCAAAATCCGCTGGGCCAAGCCCTCCACCACGGCGGTCTTGCCCACGCCGGGCTCGCCGATAAGGACGGGGTTATTCTTGGTCTTGCGGCTTAAAATCTGGATGGTATGGCGGATCTCCGCGTCCCGGCCGATCACCGGGTCCAGCTTGCCCTGCCGGGCCATCTCCACCAGATCCCGGCCGTACTTGGTCAGGGCCTCGTAGCTCTCCTCCGGGTTCTGGCTGGTGACCCGCTGGCTCCCCCGGACCTTGGTCAGGGCCTGGAGGAACTTCTCCTTATCCACGCCGTACTGGCGGAGGATCCGGCTGGAGGGGGTGTTGTTCTCCTCCAGCAGGGCCAAATACAGGTGCTCCACGGAGACATACTCGTCCTTAAACTGCTTGGCAAAGCCCTCCGCGGCGTTGAGCAGCTGGGCAAAGCGGCGGCTGGCGTAGAGCTGGTCGCTGCCGCCGGATACCTTAGGCAGCTTGTCGATCTCCTGCTGCACCTGGCGCTCGATGGTCCCCACGTCCAGCCCCATGTAGGTCAGCAGCTTTGGCACAAGGCCGTCCCGCTGGCGCAGCAGGGCCAAGTGGAGGTGCTCCCCCTCCAGCTGCTGCTGGCCGTTCTCTATGGCAACATTTTGGCAGTCCGCAATAGCGGCCTGCGCGTTTTGGGTATATTGTTCAAAGTTCATATCTTCTACCTCCCTTGCAGGTCTCTTCTGATTTCGCTTTTTATTGTACACCGCCGGCAGCAAAATGTAAATACAAAAATTAGCACTCTTATGTCGAGAGTGCTAATTTTCTGTGAACGATCTGTAAATTTTACCCCGCAGCCCTTTAGGGCGCCGGCTCCAACACCTCGATGGACAAAACCTCCGTCAGCCGGGCGGGGTAGGTCTCCATGACCTCTCCGGTGCAGGTAATTTCAACGGTATCGCCCACCTGCAGCGCCGGCAGCTCCTCCAAATCCCCGGTGGGGACTTCGATCCGGTCGGCTGTGGATAGGAGCAGCTTCTCCCCCTCCGGCGGCTCCACGACGAGATAGGCGTCATGGACCTCCGCCACCACGGCGGTGAAGGTAATGGCCTCCGCGTCCTCCGGCGGACTGCTCTCCCCGGTTGAGGCGTTTTCATTGTCACCGCCAGTCCAGTTGCTGCCGGAGTCGCCGCCGGTCCAGCCGGCGCCGTTGCTGTCGACGCCGTCGCTGCTGGGACTGCCCATATAGAACACGCCGCTGCGTATTGCGGCGGTAAGGCCCAGGACCACCGCCAGGCAGGCGGCCATGGCGGCGAGGCGGCGGTAGGGGATCGTCCGCTTGTGTCTCGGAAAGACATAGCTCTGGGCCTCCTCGATCAGGTCGTCCCGGATCCCCGTCACCGCGTCAAAGAGCTTCTCCGCTCCGCTCACACCCGCACCCCCTCTCCCTCAAGATAGCGCCGCAGGCCCTCCCGCAGGCGCAGAAGGCGCTTGGTCAGGGAGTTGGGCCGCACACCTATCTCCCCGGCCAGCTCCGACACGGCGTCCCCGTTCCAGTACCGGCGGATAAAGAGGGTCCGGTCATCGGCGGCGAGGCCGTCTAAGTAGCGGCTGATGAGCTCCCCCAGCTCCCGGACCTCCACAGTCCGGGCGGTGGCGTCGCCGCTGGGGACGCAGTCCCCCAGCTCTGACAGGAGCACCTCGGCCCCCTCCCCCCGCTTCTGGGCGTGGATGGAGCGGTAGCGGCTGATGGACAGGTTGCGGACAATGCGGCCCAAATAGGCCCGCAGGCTGTCGGGCCGCTGGGGCGGCATGGTGTCCCATGCTCTGCCGTAGGTGTCGCTGACACACTCCTCGCTGTCGGGGAAGCTGCGGAGAATGTTCATGGCGATGCGGTGGCAGAAGGGGCCGTATTTGCCGTCCGTCTCGGCGATGGCCTGCTCGTCCCGCTGCCAGTAGAGATTGATGATGGCGGCGTCCTCCAAAAAAATCCCTCCTTTGTGATATCTGCCATTTCTCTCTTACGCCCTATAAGACGCAAGCGGTTCCTGTCATGTGACAGCGTGTGCTATGTTTTTTACGCCGACCGGCGCGAATTTTTTGGCCGCCTTTGGCGGTGGGATTATTTCGCGCTGGCGGCGCGACCTACTTTTGTCACCAGACAAAAGTAGGCAAAAGCTGGCTTAGAACCTGCGGTTCTAAGGACTCCCTTGCCCCCGCTGTATGCTGTCGCTCTATGACCGGCGCGTGGGTGTTGAAAGGACTACCTCTCCCGCCTCAGGCGTTACGCCCTCCTGCGGCGGAGCATTTAATCTTGCTATCCCCAACAAACAGCGCCTGCTGCGGTGGGGGCGGGACGGCCTGCCCGTGTGCGAAAGCGATCGAACACCGCTCTCCACTAACCCGCCGCAGGAGCCCATAGCGGAGCGGAAAGGGCGGGTACAGGACAGCTGTCAATTCGGTGCTGCACCGGGACTAACGGAATCTGCGCGGCAAGAAAGTTTCGCGATGCCCATCAGCCCCCACCCGGTGCTATTGGGGTTCTCAGGGGCGGAGCCCCTAAGCAGCGCTTTGGTTCCTTTGCCGCTGCGGGCAAAGGAACCCGCTCCGCAGAGCGGAATACCCCCGTGCCCAAAGGGCACAAATCAAGTCCTTAGGGGCTGGCCCCTAAGCTGACTTTTGGTGACTTTTGTTCAGAGACAAAAGTCACTCGCGCCCGCGGGCGCGAAACTTTATTTCAGCTTCAGCAGCTTCTTGATCTCCTGTCCCTTCTCCTCTAAGCCGCCCCGCAGATTTTCCGTCCCCACCTGCAGCAGCACCTTGATGGCTCGGGAGAGAATCTGCCGGGCCTCCTTATTCAGCTCCTTGTAGCTCTTGATCATGTTGCTCACCGCCTTCATCGGGTCGCTCTCCAGCTCGGTGAGGGTCTGGGCGTTGGTGCTGCCCAGCACCTCGAAGAGGGCGTCCACAAAGAGGGAGCGCTGCTGGTCGTCCAGCTCGCCGATAAAGGAGCGGATCGCCTTGTCGTTGTTGCGCCCCTCGGCGGAGATGTCATCCACATGGACAAAGCTTCTGCCCAGTACCTCCCATGAGAAGCCGTCGTGCTGGTAGATCCCCTGTTCATGGCTGCGCACCACCGTGTAGTTGTCGTCGTGCTCCAGAAGCATCCCCACCACGGAGGACTCCGGCACGATGGTCACAAGGCGGTCCCGAATCCGCTGGTAGCCGGCGGTGCCCACCAGGGACTCCTTAAAGCCGGGGCCGTCGTTGTTATAGAGGCCGAGGATGCGCTTTTGGATCTCCTCGCCGCAGCAGACCGCACTGTAGACAGTGAGGTTGCCCCCCTTGGAGTGCCCCCCTATCCGGATGCCGCAGCCGGGATAGAGGGCCGCCGTCCTCTGCACATACTCCACCGCCATACGCTGGCTGGGGACAATGGGACAGAAGGCCATATTGAAATCCTCCTTCCACCCCACAAGGGTGTCGTCAGTTCCCCGGAAGGCGATATAGATCGTCCCGTCCCCCAGTTCGATGGTCAGCGCAGCAAACTGGACCTCCCGGTCCGTGTCCAGGCAGGAGTGGAAGCAGTTGAGCCTCATGTGGGCAAAGCGGCAGCTCATGGCCATCTTCTCCGCCATGCTGACGATCTCATTGGGCACCAGAACCCCCATATGGATCTTTTTCCCTTTATTCCGGCGGAAGTACTCCGACACCGCTTGGCACAGCTCCACGCTCTCCCCCGCCCCCACATCCGGGACGATCCCCGCCAGGTCTAAAAAGCTCAGCTCCGCAAAGAGGAGGTTGTCCACCTCGTTAAAGGGGGAGCTCTCCAAGCTCAGGTCTCCCCGCCAGTCCAGATAGTCCAGCAAATTTGACATCCAGCATGCCTCCTTCTCCCCTCAGCTTTCCATGTTTTGCCCATCATATTCCATTGTCCGTCCCTTTGTCAACCGCCATACGGCCGTCCCCCCAAGGGCGGCATAATTTGTCCCGCCGTCTCATATTTCTTAACTATCCATACTGATGAGGTGAACGGAAAATGGACGACTTTACCCGTAAAAACGTGGTGCTGCTGTGCGGAACGGCAGCCCAGGAGCCCCTCTTCTCCCACGAAAACCACGGGGAACGGTTCTACCGCTTTCCCATCCGGGTCCAGCGGCTCTCCCAGCAGGCGGACTGTCTGTATGTTCTGGCCACCAAGGAGCAGCTCTCCCCCCTTCTCCCGCTGGCGGGGCGGAGGCTGCGTCTGGAGGGCCAGCTGCGCTCCTTCAACAACAAAAGCGGCTGCGGCAGCAAGCTGGTGATCAGCGTCCTTGCCCGCAGCCTCTTGGAGACGGAGCAGGAGGACTGCAACTTCGTCCATCTCTCCGGCGTCATCTGCAAGCCGCCTGTGCTGCGCCGGACACCTCTGGGCCGGTGCATCTGCGATGTGATGCTGGCGGTCAACCGCCGGTATGGCCGGGCGGACTACCTCCCCTGCATCGCCTGGGGGCAGGTGGCCGTCACAGTGGGGCAGATGGCGGTGGGCGGACAGCTCGCCCTGGAGGGGCGCATCCAGAGCCGGCAGTACACCAAAGTCCTCCCGGAGGGTGCGGAGGTGCGCACCGCCTTTGAGGTCAGCGTCATGCAGCTGTCAAACCCAGACCCTGTGTGCCCTACTACATAGCAGAAATTCCCCATGATATAAGACAGGACCACGCGTAAAACGCGTGGTCCTGTCTCTGCTTGGAAATTTCTGTTATGGCGGAGGAGGTTTCCCTTAAAACTTTTCCAGTCGGTCCATAGAGAGAATGAATACTGTGGCGCCGCCGGTATGAATGTCCACCGGAACGGGGATTCCTCCGGGCATGGTGGGCGTATAGGTGCGCTGGCTGCGCCAGCCGGTGTACTGCTTCAAAATCTCCAGGACCGCCTCCAGACGCTCCTCCTCCACGCCGATCATGATGGTGACGTTCCGCTTCCGCAGAAAGCCCCCCGTGGAGCTCAGCTGCGTGACATAGAAGGAGTGCTCGGTCAGCGCACTCACCACCATATCGTAGTCCGCTTCCTGAATAATTGCCAATATCAGTTTCTTGCCCTTTTCCGTATGTTCCATCGTAACAACCTCCTACTTCTATCATACCGCTGTGTAAGTTGCTTTATGCCATCACTGTTCGTGAAAACACCGTCAAAATACAGAGCAAGACGCGGTCTCTTTTCCATATAAAGAGGCTTACTTCTCCTCGACAGACAAAATCCCCATGGGACAGGCCTTGGCACAGATGCCGCAGGCAATGCATTTGCTGACCTTGCCCACCTCGGGTACCAGAACCATCACATGCATGGGGCAGGCCTCCACACACTTGCCGCAGCCCACGCACTTCTTCTTATCCACCATGTACACGCCCTTGGCGTTCTGGCTGATGGCCTGCTCCGGGCAGGTACGGGCACACTTGCCACACATGATGCAGGTATTCACCTTGGGTTCATCGCCGGCCTTGGCGGTGATCCGGATGCAGCTGAGCTCCGGGTCAAACTTCTTATAAAACGCCTCGGAGCAGGCGATGACGCAGGACAGGCATGCCTTGCAGGGATTTTCCTTGCTGACAACCAGCTTTTTCATGGGACTTTCCTCCATATCCATTCTCTTTTTCTCATCTCATTGCACCATGCGGCGGCTATGACCGCCGCATGGTATACCGTTATGTTACCAGAGAGGCCGCAAAATTGCAAATAATTTTTCAACCTTCCACTCCCGCCCGTTGATTCATGGCCGTTTCAACCCCCTGCCGGGGTTGAAACGGAGGCAGATTTCTGCTATACTTATTCCTGACCAATGAGGAAAGGAGGGGTGTCTATGGGCGAGACGCACAGCCATGAAGCGGCTATGGAGCACGGCGCGGTCCACGACCACGACTATCTCCATGCGCACAACATTCCCCATGAGCACCACGGACACACCCACAGCCCAGAGCATATCAAGCGGGTTTCAAACCGCTTAGCCCGGGCCATCGGCCATTTAGAGAGTGTGAAAAAGATGTGGGAGGATGGTCGGGACTGCGCGGAGGTCTTAATTCAGCTGGCCGCGGTCCGCAGCGCCATCAACAACACCGGCAAGGTCATTTTGAAGGACCACATGGACCACTGCATCGTGGACGCGGTGGAACACCATGACCACAAGGCGATTGAGGAGTTGAATAAGGCCATTGAGCAGTTTATCAAATAATTCCTTATTGAAAAGGCAGCTGGGATACAGCTGCCTTTTCAGCAAACAGTTCACCTTCTGCTGTGCAGGAATTTCTTTCCGATCGAGGGGCATAGCCGGCGGAGTATGGCTGCCGGCCGCGTTCCGTCGTTCGTATAGTTTTTCTACAAATTCCGCCCGCCCTTTTTGGGCAATCATACGAATTTGAAAAATCAGGCTTTTCTTCCAGCAAAAATCCCCCCGTGGGGGGATTTTTGGGCTTGCTTTTTACGGCGTATTTTGGTATTATTGTCATGATGCTTTGTTAAAAGTGTAACAAAACACCCCTAAAATATTGCAAAATACCCCAAAATTGAGAGATTTCCAGGAGAAAGGAGCGTTTGAAAGCGAAGACCTCTTCGCTTTCGGCAAAGTCGTTATGAAGCTGATCACTGTCGAACAAATGGAAGCCGCAACCGAACGCCTGCTTGAAACGGGCAAGCAAGTAGGTGCAGACTCTTGGCAGCAGCGCGTCAAGAACCAGACCCCCCACTGCAAGTTTGGTGAGGAAGGCATCTGCTGCCGCATCTGCTCTATGGGTCCCTGCCGCATCACCCCCAAGGCCCCCAGAGGCATCTGCGGCTGCGATGTCCACGGTATTGTCGCCCGCAACTTCCTGCGCTTTACCGCTGGCGGCAGCGCCACCCACTCTGACCACGGCCGCGAGATCTGCCATACCCTCTATCAGACCAGAGACGGCGGCAACTACACTGTGAAGGATCCTGATAAGCTCAAGAGGATTGCCGGCGAGTGGGGCATCGAGACCGAGGGCAAGGACATCTATGATCTGGCCCACGAGGTCGCTGAGACCGCGCTGCTGGAATACGGCAAGCCCTTCGGCAACCAGCGCTGGCTCAGCCGCGCCCCTGAGCACACCCGGAAGCTGTGGCATGACGCCGGCATCGAGCCCCGGGCCATCGACCGCGAGGTCTCCCAGTCCCTGCACATGACCCACATGGGTTGTTCCTCCCTGCCTGAGGCCCTGATCCGTCAGGCTCTGCGGGCCGGCCTCTCTGACGGCTGGGGCGGCTCCATGTGCGGTACGGAGTTCTCCGACGTGCTCTTCGGCACCCCCAAGCCTGTGGACACCACCGCCAACCTCGGCGTCATGGAGAAGGACATGGTCAACATTGTGGTTCACGGCCATGACCCCTCCCTGTCTGAGATGATCGTTTTCTATGCCCAGGATCCTGAGATGATCGCCATGGCCAAGGCCAACGGCGCCAAGGGCATCAACATCTGCGGCGTTTGCTGCACCGCCAACGAGGTGGCCATGCGCCACGGCATCCCCATGGCCGGCAACTTCCTCCAGCAGGAGAACGTGGTGCTCACCGGCGCCTGCGAGGCCATCGTGGTGGACGTGCAGTGCATCTTCCCCGCCCTTGGCCCCCTCAGCAAGTGCTTCCACACCAAGTTCATCACCACCTCCAACATCGCCCGGATGCCTGACAGCGAGTTCATTCACTTCTCCGCGGAGAACGCCGGTGAGAACGCCAAGGCCATTGTGAAGATGGCGGTGGAGAACTTCAAGAACCGTAAGCCCGAGCTGGTACATATCCCCGATATGAAGACTGAGGCTACCGTGGGCTACTCCGTGGAGGCCATTAAGAAGTGCCTGGACGGCGTCACCAACACTCAGGTGGATGTCACCGGCACCACCAAGCCCCTGGTGGAGTGCGTCAAGTCCGGCGTGCTGCGGGG
>CAJFUI010000014.1 GCA_904420145.1 uncultured Oscillospiraceae bacterium | reverse complement strand
CATCACTGCCGACGCGGTGGAGGGCCGTACATATGAGGGGGTCATCACCAAGGTTTCCGTGGCCGGCACCACCACCGGCAGTGTGACGTCCTATCCAGTCACCGTCCGCATCGATGAGACCGACGGCCTGCTGCCTGGAATGAATGTGGACGCGGAGATCGTTCTGGAGGAGGCGGAAAACGCCCTGTCCATCCCCAACGGCGCCGTGGCCAGAGGGAATCTGGTGCTCATTACGGCGGATTCCCCCAGTGCTGTCAACGCTGTGGAGCAGGAGGCTCCGGAGGGCTACGTCTATGTAGCCGTGGAGACCGGCGTCAGCGACGACGATTATATCCAGATTCTCTCCGGCCTGCAGGCGGGAGACAAAGTGGCCTATATCCCCACCTCCTCCGGCGGTATGGGCTTTATGATGGGCATGATGGGCGGCGGTATGGCAGTAGCCATGGAGCCGGGAGGAGGGCCCATGGGATGAGCGCGCTGATTGAATTTCAGAACGTCTGCAAGTATTACCAGATGGGCGATGAGACAGTGATCGCTGCAGACCACATCTCCATGAAGATCAACCGTGGGGAGTTTGTGGCCATCGTGGGCCAGTCCGGCTCCGGTAAATCCACCTGTATGAATATCATTGGCTGTCTGGATGTCCCCACCTCCGGAACCTACCTCTTAGACGGCCGGGATGTGGGACAGATGAACAAGAATGAGCTGGCGGAGATCCGCAACGAGATGCTGGGGTTCATCTTTCAGCAGTACAACCTGCTGCCGAAGCTCAATCTTCTGGAAAATGTGGAGGTGCCGCTGATGTATGCCGGCGTGCCGCGGTCTGAGCGGCGGAAGCGGGCGAAGAAGGCACTGGAGCTGGTAGGGCTGGGTGACAAGCTCCGTAACCGCCCAAGTCAGCTCTCCGGCGGCCAGCAGCAGCGGGTATCCATTGCCCGGGCTCTGGTAGGGAATCCCGCGGTGATTCTCGCCGACGAGCCCACCGGCGCTCTCGATTCCCACACCGGCCGGGAGGTGCTCGCTATGCTGCAGCAGCTCCATGATGCCGGAAACACCGTGGTGCTCATTACCCACGATAACTCCATCGCTGTGCAGGCCCAGCGGATTATCCGGCTGGAGGATGGGCGGGTAGTCTATGACGGGGACTCCAGCGCGCCGGAGGCGGTGGTACAGCCCCGTATAGCGGCGGAGAGGAGGAAGACCAATGCGTCTGCATGAGACCTTCCTCCTTGCGCTGAAGAATATTCTCAGCAATAAGATGCGCACCTTCCTGACGATGCTGGGCATCATCATCGGCGTGGCGGCGGTGATTTTGATTGTAGGTCTCGGCAACGGCATGACCAACTATGTGGAGGACAGCTTTGCAGAGCTGGGAACGAACACTTTGTCGGTAATGGTCATGGGGCGTGGCACCTCCCGCAGCGTATCCGAGAATGACATGTATGAGATTGTGGCGGAGAACAGCCAGTATCTCGATAAGCTCTCCCCTACCGTGACGATGAACGGCCAGGTAAAAATCGGCACAGACAGCTCAGACTACACCAGCGTCAGCGGGGTCAGCGAGGATTATTTCTCCATGATGGGTTACGAAATCGCTCAGGGGCGCGGGCTGCAGTATGTGGATGTGGCCGATCGGAAAAATGTCTGCGTGGTGGGGAATTTTATTGCCCAGACCTATTATGCCGGCGACCCGGTGGGACAGAGTATCCGGGTGGGCGGAAACAAGCTGACCATCGTGGGTGTTATGGCCCAGGTGGCGGACACCCTGGAGGAGGGGGGCACCGACGACTGTATCTATCTGCCCTATTCCACCGCCTCCCGCCTCTCCCGCACAGGAAACATTACCAGCTATACCATAACAATTGCGGATGAGGACTATGCCTCCGAGGCCAAGCAGGTTGTGGAGGATGCCCTCTATGACATTTTCAATGACGACAGCGCCTACACAGTCATCAGCATGTCAGAGATTTTGGACATGATGGACAGCATGATTAACGTGGTGGTCACTATTCTTACCGTGATTGCGGCGGTCTCTCTGGTGGTCGGCGGCGTGGGCATTATGAACATCATGCTGGTCTCCGTTACGGAGCGAACCCGTGAGATCGGCATCCGGAAGGCTCTGGGAGCCAAGGAACGGACCATCCTCCAGCAGTTTGTTATTGAAGCGGCTACCACTTCCGCCATGGGCGGTGTGATTGGCATTCTTGGAGGCTACGGGCTGTGTTCGGTTGCCACCATGCTGGTGGCCGCGCTGCTGGATTCCGGTATGGTGGTGGCGCCCGCCGTCAGCTCGGTGGCCATGGCCTTCGGCGTTTCTACCGCCATCGGCGTGGCCTTTGGCTATCTCCCCGCCAAGAAGGCGGCCGTACTCAATCCCATTGACGCGCTGCGTTATGACTGATAGAAAAAGGAGGGGTTTCCTATGAAAAAGAGAATTTCCCTGCTGATCCTGACGGTATGCCTCCTCTGCTCCCTGCTTCCCACGACGGCTGCGGCCGCCAGCGAGACAGGGGTACTGCAGACGATCCAGGCCATGGGGATCATGGTGGGGGACGAAAACGGCAACATGAATTTGGACAACAATGTCACCAGGGCGGAGTTTGCCACGCTCTTAGCGCGGTCCTCTGTCTATAAGGACACCGTGGGGGACGGGGATGTGGGCTACTCCCTGTTTTCGGATGTAAAGAGCGGCCATTGGGCCTCCTCCTACATTAAGCTGGCGGTGGAGCAGGGGTGGATGATCGGCTACACCGACGGCTCCTTCCGTCCCTCTAACACCATCACCCTGGAGGAGGCGTGCACGGCGGTGCTGCGGCTGCTGGGCTATGACACCGCCTCTCTGGCGGGCACCTTCCCCACCGCCCAGCTGAGCAAGGCCAGCGCTCTGGGCCTGCGGGACCAGATCAGCCGCACTCAGGGCGACCTGATGACCCGGCGGGACTGCATGTATCTCTTCTACAATCTGATGACCGCCGAGAACAGCAGCGGCCAGATCTACGCCACCACCCTGGGCTACAGTGTCACCAACGGCGAGGTAGACTATGCTGCCGTGGTGTCTGACAACCTCAGCGGCCCCTATATCAGTGACGGCAGCACGCCGGAGCTGCCCTTTGCGGCCTCCTCCGCCACGGTCTACCGGGACGGAAAGCTCTCCAGCCTCTCGGCCATCAACCTCTACGACGTCTACTACTATAACAGCGGCATGCAGACGGTGTGGGTCTACAGCGACCGGATCTCCGGCACGGTCAGCGCCCTCTCCCCCAGCAGCCTCTCCCCCACCTCTGTTACCGTGGCGGGCAACACCTACTCTCTCACCACGCCGGAGGCGGTCTATCAGCTCTCCACCCTCGGCGGCACCGCCATTGGGGACACGGTGATGCTCCTTTTGGGCATGGACGGCTCCGTGGTGGGCGTAGTTACCGGCAGCAATATCGACACCACCTATTACGGCGTGGTGGTCTCCTCCTCCCGGGGAGTGAATGACACCGACAGCGCCGTGGTGGAGACAAGGGTGCAGGTGGCCTGCACCGACGGCACCGTGCACACCTTCTCCGTGGACCGGAGCACCTCCTACACCGTGGGACGTCTGGTGTCCGTCAGCGTCACGGAGGGCGGCACCACCATCCGCACCCTCTCAGAGAGGAGCACCTCCGGCAGGGTCAACAGCTCCGGCACCAGTCTGGGCTCCTTGGATTTCGCGGAGAATGTGAGGATTTTGGATACCACCTCGGACGGCGCCTACGCCTCTATTACGGCCAGCCGTCTCGCCGGGGCCAATCTCTC
The DNA here is from genome assembly GCA_904420145.1 of uncultured Oscillospiraceae bacterium. Lineage (GTDB taxonomy): Bacteria > Bacillota > Clostridia > Oscillospirales > Oscillospiraceae > CAJFPI01. The sequence goes on along the minus strand of CAJFUI010000014.1, from coordinate 10,394 downwards.
CTCCTCCCATGTGCGCTACTATGTCCTCAATTCCGACGGGGAGATCAGCGATCTGATCCTCAATGATGTCACCGGCGACACCTGGGATTACGGCTATCTCGTCTCCATAGCGGACTACAGCACGTCGCTGAACATCAACGTCACCTACAGCTACCTCCGCGACGGGACGACGGTGACGATCCCCGCCAGCAATGTGAAATACTCGGTGACCACCGGCGGCATTGCCATCCGCAGCGATGAGAACGGCGCCATCGACAGCATGCGCAACCTGGAGTCTGTGCGGCTGACCGAGCTGGGCACCCTCAGCGCCGCGGCGGGGAACCAGCGGTACGATGTGGCGGAGGACGTGCAGGTCTACCTCCGCAGGGATGGGGCCTATTATCTTACTTCCCTCTCCGCCGTGGATGCCGACAGCTACAATCTCACCGGCTGGTATGACAGCTTTGGCTGTCCCGCAGGCGGGAAGATCCGGGTGCTGATTGCTGTGGAGAAGAGCTGATCTGCCTCTGCAGAGCTTCCGCGACGGCCTAAAACAGCCAAATTTGTCTGTTTCCAAGAGCGCCCTTGGAACATGACGGCTCTTATGACAAGGGGGTCGGCTTCCTGAAAAAAGAAGCCGGCCCCCCTTTCTCTTTTTTCGAAGTATCTATCCCAAGAGGGCGGCCACATCCTCCACAGTCAGCCCCGGCTGCAGGGCCATGTTGATGCCGTAGCCGATGAGCTTGGAGAGCTGTAGGATCTGCTCGTCCACATCCCGGGGCGTCACAAAGAGAGCGGCCCCCCGGCTGCGCAGGGGGGCGGGGATCTCCTCCTGGGAAACCTCCGGCAGCAGGTCCAGCGCAAGGGTCAGGGAGTCCACTACAGTGGGGACGCCGATGGAGATCACCGGGATGCCGAGGCTCTCCCGGTTCAGCGCCGTGCGGGCGTTGCCCACCCCGCTGCCGGGGATGATGCCCGTGTCGGAGAACTGCACCGTGGTGCACAGGCGGTCCAGACTGCGGGAGGCCAGGGCGTCCACAACTATAACGGCGGCGGCCTCCGAGCGCTCCGCGAGACCCCGGACCCACTCCGCCGACTCCAGCCCCGTGGTGCCGAGAACCCCGGCGGCCGCTGCGGACACCGGACGGAAATCCGGAAGAATCTCCCGAAGATGCCGGGTAATCAGCAGGTGTTCCACGGTCAGAGGACCGATGGCGTCCGGCGTCATAGCCCGGTTGCCAAGCCCCGCCACAAAAACACCCCCCTCCTCCGGCAGAAGGGGGGTCAGCTCCTCAGCCAAAAGCTCCGCCGCTGTGGAAAACTCCTCGGAACGGCTGCGAAAATAGGGGGAGACGTCCATGGTGCGGTAGGTGCCCACAGGCTTTCTTAGAGCCTGTGCCCCCTCCTCGTCTAAGATATCCACCTGGGTGAGGGCGTATCCCTTTCGGTTTGTCTCTCTGGCCCGCACCCCTGGCAGGCGCGTGGTGGATCCGGCGCTCTCCCGCCAGAGGGCCTCCGCCTCCATCGCAAGGTCTGTTCGTCGCTGCAGCATAATTTGTGAAAAGCCTCCTTGTAAAATACAAGATATGGTATGACTTTTCTATTTTTTGAGGCAGAAGGAAATTTATGCAAAAAACACGGAAGAAAATTGAAAAAAGACTTGCAAAATGAAAAATATCGTGCTAAAATACAATTCTGCGTGGGGGCAGTGTGCCTCTGCGGTCGATTTTCCCATTGGAGGAGGTGTTTGGTTTGCCGAATATCAAGTCTGCTAAGAAGCGTGTTCTCATCGCTCAGGTCCGCAATGCCCGCAACAAGGCCAATCGGTCCGCTATGAAGACCGCTATCAAGAAGTTCGAGGCTGCTGCCGCGGAAGGCAATCGCACCGAGGCCGAGGGCGCTTACAAGGCTGCAGTGAAGATGGTCGATCAGTCCGTCAAAAAGGGCGTTCTGCATAAGAACAACGCCGCGCATAAGAAGAGCGCGATGACCCTGAAGCTCAACAGCATTGGCAAATAAACCAAACCAAAAGGACCACCCAAGTCTGGGCGGTCCTTTTTTCTTTTCCTATAGCCGGACTGGATGTCCGGTTAAATGAATGGCCATTTTGAGAAAGCTGCGGTATCCAAGAAAATCGGGAAGAGGGCCATGTTACCGCTCCTCCTCCACGTCAATGCTGGTGAGGCCGCTGCGCAGCACCAGATCCCGGAGAAAGGGCTGGTACATGAAGGGACACTTGAGGTTCTTCAGCAGCAGCTTCCACCGGAGCTTTGCCGTCAAAGCGCGGTAGGTCCGCAGCGGGTCCGGTGCGGAGAGGCTCTTGGCCAGAGCTTGACCGCTGATGAGGGCGGAGCTGATTCCCTCCAGAGAGCTGGGGCTGATCAGTCCGGCGGCCTCCCCCAGGAGGAAGGCGCCCCCGCCTCCGCAGCAGAAGCTGCTCATGCGGTTGGGGCGGAGGACCTGACAGGCCTCCGTGCGCTCGCTCTGGCCGAAGGAGAGGCCGAGGTAGGCCTCCAGCCGCCGCTTCTGCGCCTCAAAGGCCTCCCGGCAGCCCTTGGCGGGAAAGGCGCCGCCGAAGATGAAGTGGTCGTCCTTGCAGATGGACCAGGAGCAGCAGGGGGAGGTCTCAGCGTCAAAAATGCAGGAGTAGAAGGGGTTGGCGTCGATAAGGGGAAACCACTGCTGGATCGCGGTATACCGCCGGGTGTTGGCCCGGCCGAACAGACTCCGCCGGACCAGAGAGCCCGCCCCGTCGGCGCCGACGATCAGCCGGCCTTCGGCCCGCTGGGGGGCATTTTCCGGTCCAAAGGTGACCTGAAAGCCCTCCCCCGTCCGTTCCACGGCGCGGCAGCGGGCGGACAGGACCTCCACGCTGCCGCCCACCATCCCAAGGAGCCAGCGGTCAAAGCGCTGCCGGTCCACATTGATGTACATCCGCTGGTAGTGGCGCTGCCGGCCGCTGACCAGGTCGATGGTCCGGACGGAGAAGATCTGGGGATCCACTAAAATCTCCTTGGGCAGTGTCAGCTGAAACCGGGCCAGAGCCTTCTGGGCGTCCGGGGCAAGAAGGCCGCCGCAGGGCTTCCCCATGGGCGGCGGACTGTGGAGCAGAAGGACGCGGAGATGGCGGGGCGCCAGGCGCGCCAAGGTGGCGCCGGCAGGTCCTCCGCCGACGACGATCAGATCATAGGAAGCCATCGCTCCTCCCTCCTCTTCACACAAGCCGCCTACTGAATGGTCAGGGCCACCGGACAGTGGTCGCTGCCCTGCACCTCGCTGTAGATGTCGGCGGAGACGATCCGATCTTCCAAGCGCTTGGAGACGATGAAATAGTCGATCCGCCACCCCGCGTTGTTGGCCCGGGCGTTGAAGCGGTAGCTCCACCAGCTGTAAGCCCCGGTCTTGTCGGGATAGAAGTAGCGGAAGGTGTCGGTAAAGCCGGCGGCGAGAAGCTCAGTCATCTTCTGCCGCTCCTGGTCGGAGAAGCCGGCGTTGCCCCGGTTGGGACCGGGGTTTTTCAGGTCGATCTCCTGATGGGCCACGTTCAGGTCCCCGCAGAGGACCACCGGCTTTTTTTGATCCAGCTCCAGCAGGTAGGCCCGGAAGTCGTCCTCCCACAGCATCCGGTAGTCGATGCGCTTAAGGCCGTCCTGGGCGTTGGGGGTGTAGCAGCAGACCAGATAGAAGTCCGGATACTCCGCGGTGATCACCCGGCCCTCATGGCGGTGGAGATCCTCCCCAAAGTCATAGGTCACAGAGAGAGGCTCTGTCTTAGAGAAGATGGCGGTGCCGGAGTAGCCCTTTTTGTCGGCGCTGTTCCAGTAGCGGTGGTAGCCGGGGAGATCAAAGTCCGCCTGCTCCGGGGCCATCTTCGTCTCCTGCAGGCAGTAGACGTCGGCGTCGGCAAAAGCGCAGAAGTCCAAAAATCCTTTTTTCAAACAGGCCCGCAGGCCATTGACATTCCAAGAGATCAGTTTCATATCATCCATCCTTCCCCTGCCTCCGGTCCCTGTAGCCAGAAAGCAGTGTTTGATTGAAACTATATAATATTGTATACAATTATACGGAGCGGACGGGCCGCAGGCGGAATCTTCCGCTGCCGCGGTCAGGGCAGCTTTACATGACAGCCATATAGGGATGACCTTAACATTATAGCAGGTTCTCCTGCCAAAGACAACGGAAACGGAAAGGAAAGCTTTTTTGCTCACATTGTATGCAAAAAAGAAATATTAAAAAAGTGGATGCTTGTGATTCGGTACACTTAAATAGCTTTTGCAGAAAGCAGAGGCAATTCTCTATAGCGGGCATTGGATGCAAAACAGAAGAAAATTGAAGGAAAACTCAAAATGTCTTGTCATAGTGCCTAAAACAAAAAGAACAAATTTAGTAAAAACATATATTTTTGCAAAGCAGTGGCAAAAAAAGATTGCATTTTCAAGAAAAAGGCGGTAAAGTTAGAAAAAAGAGTGGGCGGTATTCCATGTATTCTTTGTTATTAGCAAAACGTTATGGCTGGTATTGATATTCCAAGACCTCCGAAAACGGACTGCGCCTACGTCTATGATTGCCTGCGGAACGAGATTATGTCGGGCCGCATTTCGCCCAACGAGCGGGTAGTAGAGAGCTATTACGCAGAAAAGCTTGGTGTCAGCCGCACGCCTGTGCGGGAGGCGCTGCGGCTTTTGGAACGGGATGGCTTGGTAAACTTCCAGCCGAAGCGGGGCGCCACTGTACGGGATGTTCTGAGAGAGGACGAGGTAGAAGAGGTGTTTCGCCTCCGGGCGCTGCTCCAGATGAGCTGCGTGAAGGAGACGGTGGAGAGAATCACCCCAGGGGAATTAGCGGCGATGGCCGGCTGCAATGGGGCCTGCGCCGCGGCAATCGAGGCGGAAGAGGTCGAGTCCTTTTTTCGCAACTATGACAAGTTTAATAAGCTGCTGTTAGAGGCGAGCAAAATGCCTCTTCTCCATAAGCTGTTGATGTATTTGGAAAACTTCGACCCCATCACTTCCATTTCGGGGCTCTATGGCGGGCGGCCTGATCTGCAGGTCCGCCATATTGCCGTCTCCACATGGAAGCTGCGGCGGAGAGGCCTTCGGGAGCACATGGCCATCTGGACAGCGCTGGAGCAGCGGGATGAGGCGGGCTATGCTGTTGCCCTTCGGATCCACCTCACAAGCTGCGACGACGCCTGCCGAGAGGGGCTGCGGATGCTGAAGGAAAAGGGATATATGTAGCTTGTGCTGAGCAGCGGACCCGCGACTTGTCCGGTATACGGCATACAATTTATCATGATAATTTTTTGACCGATGGTAATTATGCCCCTCTAATTTGAACAAACACCACGATTGTAGTGTTTGAACATACACCAAAATTTAAGGAGGTTATGACATGAAGAAGTTTCTTGCAATGCTCATGACGGTGGCAATGCTGTTTGCTCTGGTCGCTTGCGGCAACAACACCACCACCAACAACGGCACCGGCAACAACGGTAACACCGGTACCGGCGACGACACCAGCACCGCCACCGGTGAGCCCATCAAGGTCGGCCTGTTTGGGCCCATGTCCGGCACCAACGCCGCCGTGGGTATCTCTCAGGAAGAGGGCGTGATGCTGGCGGTTAAGGAGATCAACGCCGCCGGCGGCATCAACGGCCGTCCCATCGAGATCATCAGCGAGGACGACGAGAACGATGCCACCACCGCTGTGTCTGTGGTTAACAAGCTCATCAACAGCGATGAGGTTGTGGCCCTGATCGGCTCCGTCAACAGCTCCGTGACTCTGGCTGCCATGGAGGTTACGCAGGATGTGGGTATCCCCCACCTGACGGCGATCTCCTCCGGCGCTTCCATCACCACCAGCGGTTATGACTACATCGTCCGGGGCCAGGCTTCCGACCTGCTGCAGGCTGAGGCTGTGGTGAACTACGCCATTGACGCCGGCTACGAGAAGATCGGTCTGATGTATCAGAACGACGACTACGGCGGGGGCGCCCGGGACGTGATCTTGGAGATCATGGCTGACAAGGGCTTGGAGCTGGCGGCTGACGAGGCCTTTGAGGCCACCGCTGCTGATGTGACTCCCCAGCTGCAGAACGTGAAGGCTGCTGGCTGCGACTGCCTGATCATGTGGTGCATGTATCAGCCCGGCGCCACCATCGCCAACCAGGCGGCTCAGCTCGGTATGGGTGACCTCCAGCTGCTGGGCGGCGGCGGCCTGACCAACGCGCAGCTGTATGAGCTGGGCGGTGAGAACGTTGTGGGCGTGGTCAACAGCCAGACCTTCCTGGCCGGTGCTGACGCTGTCAACGACTTCTCCGCTGCGTTCATTGAGAACTTCGAGGCCGAGTACGGCGACACCGCCGACTCCAACAACGCCATGTCCTACGACACCATGTACATTCTGGCCGAGGGCCTGCAGTACTGCTTGGATACCTATGGTGAGCTGACCAGCGATGGTATTATGGAGGGCATGAAGAGCATCAAGGATATGGATCTGGCCACCGGTACCATCACCGTTGATGAGAACGGCGATGCCGTCCGTGACAGCATCCTGATGGTCCGCTTGGTTGAGGGCGGCGGCTACGAGCTGGTACAGTAATTGTTGTAACTTGCCGGCAGCGCCAAAAGAGTAAGTAAAGTAAAATCAAAGCGGAGGGGGACACTTGTCCCCCTCCGCCAAACCCGATTATTTTCGTCAGGCATGGAAGGGACGTTCTGTGGATTGGCGATTGGGAGGAAAGCATTTATGATATTTTTTCTGCAGCAACTGGTCCAAGGCCTGGCGCTGGGCAGTATCTATGGCCTGATCGCCATTGGCTACGTGTTGATCTACAACACTTGGGGCGTGCTGAACTTCGCCCAGGGCGATATGGTCATGGTGGGCGCGTTCACCGTCTTAGTTACCTATTCCATGTGGGGTCTCCCCATGTACTTAGCCATCCCCTTGGCGATTGTGCTCTGCTTGGTGATCGGCTACATCATTGAGCTGACGGCCTTCCGTCCTCTGCTGAACGCGGAGAACCAGCGCCGCCTGATCGCCACCATCGGCGTGGGTATTTTCCTGCGTAATTTGGCGCAGATCATCTTCGGCGCCGACGCCTACCCCTTCCCCAGCATCTTCGGCAATAAGTCTATGAATATTGGGGGCCTTGTGGTGGTGCCCCAAGATATCTGGAACACGGTTGTCGGCATTTTGCTTGTGGTGCTCCTGATGATCTTCCTCAAGCGCACCCGTATGGGCAAGGCCATGCGCGCCACCGCTCAGGACCGGGAGGCCGCCCGGCTGATGGGCGTCAATGTCCGCAACTGCATGTCCCTCACCTTTGTGTTGGCCTCGGCCATCGGCGGCTTCGCCGGCATGCTCTTGGCCCCCAAATACTTCGTGGTGGCTACCCACGGCCTCACCTTCGGCAATAAGGGGTTCGCCGCTGCTCTGTTAGGCGGTATTGCTTCCAACGCCGGCTCCATGGTGGGCGGCATTATCTTAGGTATTCTTGAATCCTTGGCGGCGGTCTACGGCTCTTCCCTGTGGCAGACGGCCATCGCGTTCCTGATTCTGTTCTTGGTCTTGGTCGTGAAGCCCTCCGGCATCATGGGCAAGAAGGACGTCCGGAAGGTCTGAGAGGTGCAGTATGAAGAAGAATCAATCCAATTTGACCGCAGCGGTCGGACCCAACCTTGCTCAGCGGGTGTACAGCGTGTCCCGCGTCTGGGTAATTTTGGTTCTGGCACTGGTGTTTCCCTTCTTGGGCGCCAACAACTATCTCCTGCACATGGCTAACGTTAGCATGATGTTCGCCATTTTAACCATCAGTTTGAATGTTCTGTCCGGATTTACCGGATTGATGTCTGTTGGACATATTGCTTTCTTTGGGATCGGCGCCTATACGACCGCCATCCTGACCACTACTTATGGCATGCCTATCTGGCTGGGCTTTATCGCAGCCGGCGTGGTCAGCGCCCTGTTCAGCCTGCTGTTGGGCCTGCCCACCATGCGTCTGAAGGGAATGTACTTCTCCGTGGCCACCTTGGCCTTCGGCGAGATCATCTATCAGATCATTAAAAACTGGGAATCTGTCACCAAAGGTACCAAGGGTATCACCAAGATTCCCGAGATCACCATCTTCGGATTCTCCTTCAAGAGCTATGATCGCTTCTATTATCTGATGCTCTTGGGCCTGATCCTGGTGATTGTGCTGACTTACAACCTGAAGAACTCCCGTTCCGGCCGCGCCATGTTGGCCATCCGCGCCAACGACATCGCCGCTGAGGCTATGGGCGTCAACGTAGTGACCTATAAGCTGGTGGCCTTCATGGTATCCGCTTTCTTTGCGGGCATCGCCGGCGCCTTCTATGCTCATGAGATGCGCTACATCAGCCCGGAGACCTTCGCCAGTGTGGAGTCCTCTACGCTGCTGGCTATGATGGTGGTGGGCGGCATCGGGTCCATCCCCGGCGCCATCTTAGGCGGCACAGTGCTGACGATCCTCCCCGAGGTGCTGCGCTTCATTGGTGATTTCCGCCTGGTGCTCTACGGTGCGGCTGTGGTTGCTATTATCATCTTCGCCCCCAAGGGCATCGGCGGCCTGATCGACTACTTGGATGAGCTGTTCAGTGGAAAGCGCCATCTCCATACGAAGCAGTTGGCCAAGGAGGCCGAAAGCAACCAAGACGGGTCCGGAGAGGAGGGACAGGCATGAGCTATATCTTGGAAACGAAGGGTGTCGGCATTCAATTTGGCGGCCTGAAAGCGGTTAACGATGTGAACTTTACCGCTGAGGAGGGACAGATCACTGCCTTGATCGGCCCCAACGGCGCCGGTAAGACCACCCTGTTCAATTTGATTGCCGGTTTCTATTCTCCTACTGCTGGCAAGGTCTATTTCAAAGGGGAGGATATTACCCCCCTCAAGCCCTATCAGCGTACCCGCATCGGCTTGGCCCGTACTTTCCAGAACATTAACCTCTTCCAGGACATGTCCGTAATGGACAACGCCCTGGTGGGCCAGCACTGCCGGATGACCTATGATCCCATCAGTGCTATGCTGTCCCTGCCCAATAAGCACCGCCAGGAGAAGAAGTCCCGCGCGGACATCATGGAGATTTTGGACTTCATGGGCTTAGCGGACTTTGCGGATGTGAAGGCGGGCGGCCTCTCCTATGGTAAGCAGAAGAATCTGGAGATTGCCCGCGCTATGGCTACCAAGCCCCAGCTGCTGCTGCTGGACGAGCCGGCCTCCGGTTTGAATACCCAGGAGCTGGATGAGCTCAGCCAGCGGGTGCTGGCCATGCGGGACATGGGCATCACCGTTGTGCTGATTGAGCACAAGATGGACGTGGTTATGAGCATTTCCAATAAGATTATGGTGCTCAACTTTGGTGAGAGCATCGCCTTCGGCCCGCCGGAGGAGATCAGCGCCGATCCCCATGTGATCGAGGCATATCTTGGCAAGGAGGACGAGGAAGATGCTTGAACTGCGTAATGTCCACGTCAGCTATGGCAGCATCGAGGTCCTGCACGGCATCAATATCCACGTGGAGAAAAATGAGATTGTTACCATCATCGGCGCCAACGGCGCCGGTAAGAGCACGACCCTCAACGCCATCTCCGGCCTGATTCCCAAGCGCAAGGGCAGCTCCATTACCTACAACGGGATGGATATTACCAATATGAGCGCTGAGACCATCGTCTCCAAGCGCCTCTCCCTGGTGCCTGAGGGGCGCCGGATCTTCCCGGACATGACGGTGACGGAAAACCTGGAAATGGGCGCCTATCTGCGCTTCAAGGATAAGAGCGGCATCCAGAAGAGCCTGGAAGAGGTCTACGAGCTGTTCCCCCGTCTGGAGGAGCGGAAAAAGCAGGTGAGCAAGACCCTCTCCGGCGGCGAGCTGCAGATGCTGGCCGTGGCCCGTGCTCTGATGGCCAAGCCCGAGATGATCATGCTGGATGAGCCCTCCACAGGTCTCGCCCCGCTGGTGGTCAAGGGGATCTTCGATATTATCAAGAATGTCCGCGACAGCGGCACTACCGTGCTGTTGGTGGAGCAGAACGCCAAGATGGCGCTGGGCATCGCCGACCGCGGCTATGTGCTGAAAAACGGCCAGATCGTCATGGAGGACACGGGTAAAAACCTGTTGAACAATGACGATGTGCGCAAGGCCTATCTGGGCGAGAAGAAGTAAACAGGAAACGCGTGCAAAACAAAAATGGACATGGCAGCATGTCCATTTTTGTTTCACGGCCTGCGGCCCACCCTGCAGTCCCGCAATTTTTTCTTTACAGCAAGCGACTTGCCCTTTATGATAATAATGTATAAAAAGGTTTAAACATCAAGGAGGAACAGACATGAATTTTGCAGAGTTCAAGGGGATGGACATCCTCAACGGGTATCAGTTCACGAATCAGCAGCTGGAT
>CAJFUI010000013.1 GCA_904420145.1 uncultured Oscillospiraceae bacterium | reverse complement strand
CAGGGCCTCGGGCTGCTCCATGATCTCCTTGAACATGAAGTGCTCGTAGCCGCCCTTCTCCGCCGCGTCGATCTCCCAGTCCACGTGGGAGATCTCCTTCTCGATGGGCTGCATCAGGTAGTTGTAGCACTGGATGCCCTCCCGGGTGAGCACCGCCACCTCGCCGTCCTCCATATAGCCCACCTCCCGGGTGTGCTTAATGATGGCGGTGACGTCGCTGGCCAGGAAAGAGCAGCCCTTGCCATAGCCCAAAATCAGCGGGCTGTCCTTGCGCACGGCGATCAGCTGGTCCGGCGCGTCGGCGCAGAGGATGCCCAGGGCATAGGCCCCCTCAATCCGGCGGAGGCAGCGGCCTACCGCCTCCAAAATATCCACCTGATCCTGCTCATAGAAGTATTCGATCAGCTTTGCCACCACCTCGGTATCCGTCTCCGAGGTGAAGGGGACCCCCTGCTCCATCAAAAAGCTCTTCAGTTCGGCATAGTTTTCGATGATGCCATTGTGCACCACGGCGATCTTGCCGCTGCGGCTGACCTGCGGATGGGCGTTGACATCACTGGGGGCGCCGTGGGTAGCCCACCGGGTGTGACCGATGCCCACCGTACCGTCCACCGAGGCCCCGCCCTGGAGCATGTCAGAGAGCACCTGCAGGCGGCCCTTGGCCTTGAACACCTCTACCCCCTGCCGCTTCTCCGAGTAGACGGCGATCCCGGCACTGTCATAGCCCCGGTACTCCAAGCGGCTGAGCCCCTCTAACAGGATGGGCGCCACCTGCTCGCGTCCGATATATCCAACAATTCCGCACATATATGATTTCCTCCTGATTGCAAAAATCGCATACGCCGCCCGCTCTCTCCCGAGGCGGCGGCTCTCTTTATCAAGAGGACAAACTCGCAGCCATTTGTTCCCCGTTCCCCGGTCACAGCCTCTTTGTTGAGCGGTCACCCGCCTGTTTGTCGGCTGTGTCACGCACCCGGAGCGATACGGAAGGGCATCCGCCGAAACCCTCGATACTCCCTTCTCCTCGTCGTCTCCGCCGCGCCGCAGCCCCCTCTGGGAGGCGAAAGCGGCGCGCACAGAGCGCTGGCGCTTGTGATGGGTCTCCCCATGGTCTCCTTTCTCTCTGCGATGGTGGTATATAAAGGCCCTTTGGCCGTTATATCAAAATGTCTCCCCTTCTCCGCCCAAGCGGATAATCCGCCGCCCCATGGGCATACTGAGGCGAAAGGGGGAATGTGTGATGACTACCGCGTTTTTTCGGACCGTCATCCTGTATTTTGTGCTGATGATCGGCCTGCGGCTGATGGGAAAGCGGCAGATCGGCGAGCTGGAGCCCAGCGAGCTGGTGCTCACGCTGATTATCTCCGACCTGGCGGCGGTCCCCATGCAGGACTTCGGCATCCCGCTGGTCAACGGCATTCTGCCCATTGTCACGCTGCTGTGTTTGAGCATGCTGCTGAGCTTCTGCAGCCTCAAATCCATCCGCTTCCGCGACCTCCTGTGCGGCCGCCCCACCGTGATCGTGCGGGAAGGCAGGCTGATCCAATCAGCCATGGCCAAAAACCGCTTCACCATAGACGAGCTCTACGAGCAGCTCCGGGGGCAGGGGATCACCGATCTCTCCGAGGTGAAATACGCCATTTTGGAAACCAGCGGCAAGGTGTCCGTACTGCCCTATACCGCCTCCAATCCCGCTACCCCAAAGGCCATGGGCTGGGAGGTGGCCGACGATGTGACGCTGCCGATCCTGCTGATCAACGACGGCCACGTCATGTCGGAAAATCTCCGCTCCAGCGGTTATGACCGCGCCTGGCTCATCAAACAGCTCAAGGCCCGCAAGCTCTCCTCCCCCCAGGAGGTCTTTCTCCTCACCGTGGACGAGGCGGGCGGCGTCGTCTGTGTGGCAAAGGAGGCGGTGTTATGAAGGCGCTGTACATTCCCCTCCTGGTCCTTGCCGGGCTGCTCTCCTTTGCCCTATGGACCGGCTTCTATGTGCAGCAGCGGACCACAGAGTGGCAGGAGATGCTCTCCTTAGCAGACGAGCTGGCCCAAAAAGAGCAGTGGGAGGAGGCCGAGGACCAGATCCAGCGCAGCTATGCCAACTGGAACCAGAGCCAGACCTTCTTCCACACCATTATGGAGCACGAGGAGCTGGACGAGGCCGAGTCCCTCTTCGCCACAGCCTTCGCCGCCTGCGACGAGCGGGATGTCCCGGACTTTCACGCCGCCTTGGCCGCCCTGCTGTCTAAGTTCTCCCTGCTCTCGGAGACCCAGCAGATCAGCATCAAAAACATTCTATAGCGCCGCCCGGTTCACCGCTCCCTATTTCTCTGCCAACAGCTTGTTCAGTTCCGCCATAAAGGTGTTGATGCCCCATAAAATCTCCGATTTTACGGGGACCCCACCATTTGATCCGGTGCCGGACAAGTGAATTGTCCGGCACCCAAGGTTTCCACCTACGGTGAAAACGCTTGTACGCGCCACTTGGCGCGGCGCATAGTTCATTTCCCCCTATTTCTCTGCCAACAGCTTGTTCAGTTCCGCCATAAACGTATTGATATCTTTAAATTGGCGGTAGACAGAGGCGAAGCGGACATAGGCCACCTCGTCTACCCCTTTAAGCTTCTCCATCACCTGCTCGCCGATGGTCTCTGTGCTGATCTCCCGCTCCAGGGAATTCTGCAGGTTCTGCTCGATCTCATCGGTAAGCCGTTCCAGCTCCGCCAGGGGCACCGGCCGCTTCTCGCAGGCCCGGATCATCCCCCGGAGCACCTTGCCCCGGTCAAAGCTCTGGCGGCTGCCGTCCTTTTTGATAACCACGATGGGCAGAGACTCCATGGTCTCATAGGTGGTGAAGCGCTTCTCACAGGACAGGCACTCCCGGCGGCGGCGGATGCTGCTCCCCTCGTCGGCCGGTCGGGAGTCCACCACCTTGCTCTCCTTATATCCGCAATAGGGGCACTTCATTGTTCTCTCCTCCGTTTTGACAGCGATATAGATGGGAGTAGTATACCATATTCTCTGGAGAATTGGTAGACATAATTTTTGATTTTCCCGCAATTTATGGGATGTAGTTGGTCATCACCGGATTCTCCTCCTGGTCAAAGGCGAAGACGGCGTAGGACCGCCCGCCGATCTCATGGATGCGGGCGAAGCAGAAGAGGCAGCTGAGCAGGAAGGGACGGCGGCAGTCAAAGGGCAGCGCCAAATAGCGCAGGCCCCGGGCCTCACACCACAGCGCGTCCTCCACCGCCTCCAGGCCCTGTCCAAAAGCGGTCCTGCGGAAGAAGCGCCGGGGATCCTCCACCCTCTGCCACCCCTCCTGTCTGCGAAAGGGGAAGGATAGGCGCAGTTCCCCCCGCACGGGGGCGCCCAAGCGCTCCAGCTCCGCACGGTAGAGTAGGCGGCGCAGATACAGTCGCTGTCCCTTGGGCTCCAGCACCCCGAGGGGCAGCTCGCCGCCCCGGCAGATGAGAAAGCCCCGGAACAGCCCGCTGTCGTTGCCTGGGCAGTCCATCTCCAGACACACCCGGCTCCCCTCCTCCGTCAGGCGGACCTTCCCCGCCGATGCACCGGCATAGACCACGGGATACTCCATTCTCCTCCCCTCCTTCCATTGGGAAAAGCTCCGTATTCTCCACCCCGAAAGGTTTCCTTTGGCCAAAGCCCCTCTCAGCATGTTATGCTGAGAGGGGCT
>CAJFUI010000012.1 GCA_904420145.1 uncultured Oscillospiraceae bacterium | reverse complement strand
GGTGTAACTGTCAAGGGGGCGAAAGCCGCTGATTAACCGGGCCTCCATAGAACGGGGGGTGAAATCCTTTGGATTTCACCCCCCGTTTCCCGGCCCCATCGCGGAAAAAGTTTCCGGCAGGCAGGATAGGCGCTCATTTCTATTTTCCATTGCGTTTTTTCACCAGTTTTAGTATAATACGGTTATCCCCTCATGGGCGGAGGCAGAGCATGCCCTTTCCCCTGGGGGACATCCCAATCCACGCGGCTGCCTGGGCGGCAGCTGAGCGCCGTTTTACAAAGGAGACTGCCCATGAAAAACTGCTTGCGCTGTCTGCGCCGCATCGGCGCGGCACTGTGCGTCACCGCCATGCTCATCACCTCTGTCTCCGCCCTCTCGGTGGAGGACGCCCTGTCCCTCTTGGAGGACCGCTATGTCAATGAGATCCCCGCCGCGGCCTACGAGGCGGAGACCCTGGACGAGCTGTTCGCCCTGATCGGCGACCCCTATACATACTACATGACCGCCGAGGAGTATCAGGCGTTTTTGGACAGTGTGGAGGGCAATGACTCTGTCACCGGCATCGGCGCCGGTATCAACTACACGGAAAACGGCATTTTGATCGCCTCCATCCTCTCCGGCGGCGGGGCTGAGGACGCCGGCCTGGTCCCGGGGGATCTGATTATCGCCGTGGAGGGCGTCAGCTGTGTCCCCGCCGACGAGTCCCACCGGGTCATGATCGTGGGGGAGGAGGGGACTTATGTCAACCTCACTGTGCAGCACGAGGACGGCAGCGTGGAGGACTACTCCATTGAGCGCCGCTTCATTGAGATCCACAACACCAACACCACCTTGGATAACGGCGTAGGCTACATCGACTGTGACAGCTTCGGCACAGAGACCGGTACCTACTTCAAGGAGGGCATCACCACCTACGATGACGACGCCCATATCTGGGTGGTGGACCTGCGCAGCAACTCCGGCGGCGTCACCACCTCCGCCATCGAGTCCCTTGGCACCTTTGTGGGCAGCGGCCCCCTGCTGTACTTCCGGGACCGCTCCGGGGACTACTATTACAACGTCTGCTTTGACGATCCCATTACCGAATCCCCGGCGATCGTTCTCACCAATCTCTACTCTGCCAGCGCCTCCGAGGTCTTTGCCGCCGGCATCCGGGACATGGGCGCCGGCATCTCCGTAGGGACCCGGACCTACGGCAAGGGGGTGGCCCAGACGGTTTTGGACAGTGACAACACTCCGGAGTACTTTGACGGAGACGCGCTGAAGGTCACTGTCTACCGCTTCTACTCCCCCACCGGCAACACCACTGACAAAATCGGCGTCATCCCCACGCTGCTGGTGGACGCCGCTCACACCGCCGAAGTAGCAGAGCTCCTCTGCGCCGAGGAGCCCAGTGAACCCGACGGCTACCTCATGCTGCACCTGGCCGGCTGGAACTTCTATATCGACCTGGAGCAGGCACAGGCGGAGCACAGCGAGGCCCTCAAGGTCCTGATCTCCGCTCTGGCCCCTGACGCAGCGGTGTACCTGGGCAGCAACGACAGCTGGGTGCCCATCACCACCGCTATGGCCACCACCCTCTGCGATGCCGGAGAGTACAGCCGCTTCTTCACGGACCTGGCCTACAGCGACTACGCTGCCGAGATCAACACCCTCGCTGCCTACGGCATTCTCCGCGGGGATGGCGACGGCACCTTTGACGCCGAGGACACTCTGACCCGGGCGGAGCTGTGCGCCATGCTCTCCCAGGCGCTGGATGTCACCACCAGTGCCGAGGGGTACTTTACCGATGTCTCCTCCCAGCGCTGGTACGCCGGAGCAGTGAATACCATGGCCTCCATGGGTCTGGTCAACGGCGTGGGGGACGGCACATTCAACCCCAATGGAACCATGACACAGGAGGAGTTCATCACCATCATGGGCCGTTTGGCCGCCTTCTTGAACTTCAACGCCTACGAGTATGCCAACAGCCTCTCCCAAGAGGACCTGGCGGCCGATGAGCGCTACGCCGGTCTTTCCAGCTGGGCCCGGACCGGCGCCTCCATGCTGACGGAGATGATGATTGACGGGGAGGACAATCCCATCAATCTGCTCTACGATGATCTGTCCGCTATCGATCCTGAGGCGCCCATCACCCGGGAGCAGGCGGCGGCCACCCTGTGCAACCTGCTTAAGACCATGGGCTTTATCGTCTACTAAAGCCCTGCATGGTCCCCCCTTGCATCAAAAACGCCTAAGGCTCCCTCCCCGCCCGACGCCGGGCTGCCTACGGGAGCCGGAAAAAGGAGTAGCCCATGGATTTTCTGCACATCTTTGATCTGATTATCGGCATATACGGTTTGAACTTTATCTACCAGTGGTACCGCACCAAGATACAGGGCAAGCCCTTCAACCCCCAGTGCATTCTTGCCACGGACATGACCCTCGAAACCTGCAGCGATGTGAAGGCCTTCACCGCCTTTATCCTGCCCCGGGTGCTGGGCTTCGGCGTAGCGCTGGTGGCCTACGCCATCATCTCCTACAGCAATATTCTCGCCGGGTACTATCTCTATTTCTATATCGCCTTCTTTATCGTCATCGTCTTGCTCTACCTGCTGATCAACAAGCAGGCCCGCATGCAGTTTTGGCGGTAACCCCGGCGGTTCCCTCCCGCTTTTTCAAACACCCCGCCGCTCTTATAGGAGCGGCGGGGTGTTTTTGCCCTTGGCTGTTTGTCACTATTTGTCACTATTTGTCACTATTTGTAGCCGATTCTGACTTACATTTTCTCCGCTGCTGAGTCATAATGAAGGCAGAAATTTGACAAAGGAAGTTCCCTTTATGACAAAACGTTTCCTCGCCCTATTTCTCTCTCTCCTTCTGCTGCTCCTCATGACCGCCTGCGGTTCAAAACCGCAGGCGGCTGGGGACGCACCCCCCGTGGATGCAGGGCCGCAGTCCCAGCAGGAGGAGGATCTGCTCTATCCTGAGCCTCTGCCGCCAGCGCCGCCCCCCAGCAGCGAGTCGTTCACCGGCGGCGATGAGGGCGGCACAGAGGCCGTCCAGCCAGAGACGCCAGCCGCCACTTCTCCTGGCAGCGCAGGTTTCCCGGAAGCGAACAGTCCTGATCCGGCGCCCGCCGGTGAAGGAGGTGTGTCGGAAGGACGTGTCTTGGACCCGTCCAAGCCTATGGTGGCCCTCACCTTCGATGACGGCCCCCATGCAACTTATACCGACCAGCTGCTGGACATTTTAGAGGAGAACGGCGCTGTGGCCACCTTCTTTGAGGTAGCGCGCAACCTATCCCAGGATCCGGACGCGGTGCGCCGTGCAGAGGCGCTGGGCTGTGAAATCGGCAGTCACTCCTACCGCCACGCAGACCTCGGGAAGATGTCTGAGGCGTCCATCCTCGAGGACATCGACAAGGCCAACGCCCAGTTTGAAGCGGTATTGGGCCATGCGCCCACTCTTCTCCGTCCCCCCTACGGCTCTTTAAGCAAGACCTTGAAGAGCTGTACCACCCAGAGCTTGATTACCTGGTCCATAGATACAGAGGACTGGCTGAACCGAGATACAGAGAAGATCATCGCGTCGGTGAAAAATTTCGGCGATCTGAACGGACATGTGATTTTAATGCACAGCACCTATGATACCACGGTGGCGGCCTGCCGGGAGCTGATCCCATGGCTCATCGACCAAGGATACCAGCTGGCCACCATTACGGAGCTCATCACCCTCCACTACGGGGATGAAGTGGTCTCCAACGGCCTCTATGGCTACAGCTATTTCTACTATGGAAAGCCTGCGATCATTCCTCCGTCCCCGCCGAAGGAGGATACCCCCTCGGATGGGACGTCCAACGCGGGAGAGGGTACCGCTGATACACCCCCTGTCTCAGAGGAGACAGGCAGTGGTTCCCCTGACGCACCGTCGTCGGAAACCGGCGGGAATGCGGAAAGATCTCCCCCGGAGGAGAGCGCCCCGCCTGCGGAAGGGGATGAGAAGCCCCCCGTGGAGGGGAGCGAACCGTCTCCGTCCTCAGAAGCCGGCGCCGGGGTTCCTGCAGAGGATGCCGCCAAATCGGACGGCGCAGCAGAAGAGGGAACGCCTCCGCCGCCCGCCGCTCCATAGCGCTCCATAAAACAGGCAAGCCGCCCGCTGTTTTGCACAGCGGGCGGCTTTTTGGCTTGTCAAATTGCCGCAGGAACACGCCGGCGGTCTGCTGCGCCTCCGAGAATCCCCCAAGGGGCGGGTCACATGCCCCGGGCGTTGGCCAGCATCAGCTTGATCCGGTTCTCCTGATTGACCTTGGTTGCCCCGGCGTCATAGTCGATGGCCACAATATTGATGTTGGGATTTTTGGCCTTGATGGGCTTCATCATCCCCTTGCCGCAGATGTGGTTGGGCAGGCAGCCAAAGGGCTGGGTGCAGACGATGTTGTTGACGCCCTTGTCCGCCAGCTCCAGCATCTCTGCGGTCAGCAGCCACCCCTCTCCCATTTTGACGCCCATACCGATATAGCCCTGGACCAGAGAGATGGTGTGGGTAAAGAGGGTGGGCGGCATGAATCGGCCGTCCTGGCGCATAATGTCGATCATGTCCCGCTCCTTGTTCAAAAGGTAGCGGTAGGCGATCTTATAGGCGAACTGGACCTTCTTCTGCATGCCGTAGAGCCTGTAGTCCAAGATGTTGTTGTAGACGCAGTAGAGGCAGAAATCCAGGAGCCCCGGGATCACCACCTCGGCCCCCTCGTCCACCAGAAACTGCTCTAAGTTGTTGTTGCCCAGGGGGGAGTACTTCACAAAGATCTCTCCCACCACGCCTACCATGACCTTGTCGGTCTTTTCCACAGGCAGGGCGGCAAAGTCGTCTAAAATCCGGCGGTAGTTGGCCTTCACCATCCGGTAGCTGTGCCGCTCGCCGTTGCCCATCTCCTCAGCCAGCCGGTCGGTCCAGCGGTCGGCCAGGGCTTGGGCGCTGCCCTTCTCCACCTCGTAGGGCTTGGTCTGGTTGACAAGGCTCATCAGCAGATCCCCGTAGAGCACGCCGTACATCATCCGCATGATAAGAGGCAGGGTCAGCCGGAAGCCCGGATGGTCCTCCAATCCCGTCATGCTCAGGGAGATCACGGGCACCTGCCCCATACCGGCGTTTTTCAATGCCTTGCGCAGCAGGTGGATATAGTTGCTGGCCCGGCAGCCGCCGCCGGTCTGAAACTGCACCAGGGCTACCTTGTCCGGGTCGTACTCCCCGCTCTTGAGGGCGTCCATAAACTGCCCGATGACCAGGATGGCGGGGTAGCAGGTGTCGTTGTGGACGTATTTCAGCCCCGTCTCCGCGATGTGGGGGCCGTAGGTCTCAAGGAGCTTGACATGGTAGCCCTCCTTCTCCATCACCTTGCCGATGATCTTAAAGTGCATGGGCAGCATGTTGGGCACCAAAATGGTGTGTGTCGACTTCATCTCCTCGGTGAAGGGGACGTACGTCCGCTCTCTGTTGGTACGCTTCATACGCTCACCGCCTCCTTCTCCGCCTGTCTCTCCCGCTCCTTCTGCTCCAGGGCGCCGATCAGGCTCCTCAGACGGATCTTCACCGCGCCGAGGTTGGTGATCTCGTCGATCTTGATCTGGGTATAGAGCTTGCCGTAGCTCTCCAAAATGGCACGGACCTCGTCGGTGGTAATGGCGTCCACGCCGCAGCCGAAGCTCACCAGCTGCACCAACTCCGTGTCGGCGTGCTCCCCGGCGTACCGGGCGGCCCGGTAGAGCCGGGCGTGGTAGGTCCACTGGTTGAGCACGTGTACGTTGACCCGTCCGGCGAGGTGCCAGACGCTGTCCTCGCTGACCACCACAAAGCCCAGGGAGGCGGCCAGCTTGTCGATGCCGTGGCCGATCTCCGGGTCGATGTGGTAGGGCCTGCCGGCGAGAATCATGATCCGCCGACCGTTGGAGCGGGCCCATGCCAAGGCGCGCTCCCCCTGCTCCCGGACGGCAGCCATGTAGGCCTCATAGGCGGCGTAGGCCGCGTCCACGGCCTGGCGCACCTCCTTTTTCTCAATGCCCGGGAAGCGGCCGGAGAGACAGCTTGTCATCTCCTTGGCCAGCTCCTTGCGGTCGTTGATGTTCAAGAAGGGGTAGAGGAAGGTGGTCTTGCGCAG
This sequence comes from uncultured Oscillospiraceae bacterium, assembly GCA_904420145.1. Classification (GTDB taxonomy): domain Bacteria; phylum Bacillota; class Clostridia; order Oscillospirales; family Oscillospiraceae; genus CAJFPI01. The sequence continues at coordinate 10,509 of CAJFUI010000012.1, read as the reverse complement.
ATCCTCCATGTTGCCATGGAGCAGCTCGGAGTAGTAGGCCACCACAGGGCAGTTGTAGTGGTTGTCGCTCTCACGCTCGTCCACGTTGTAGGTGAGGCAGGGGTAGAAAATGGCGTCCACCCCCCGCTCCAGGAGCTCCTCTATATGCCCGTGCATGATCTTGGCGGGATAGCAGGCGGTGTCGGAGGGGATGGAGAACTGCCCCTTCTCATAGGTGCGTCTGGTGGAGAGGCCGGAGACCTCCACCCGGAAGCCAAGGCTTCGGAAAAAGGCGTGCCAGAAGGGCAGCAGCTCATACATGCCAAGGGCCAGCGGCAGTCCGATGGTCCCCCGCTTGGCCTCCTCCGCCTCGAGAGAGGAGAGCTTCTCCCGCTTCCACGCGTAGAGATTGGGCACCTCCTCGGCGTTCTTCAGCCCCAGCCCTTTTTGACACTGGTTGCCGGAGATAAACTTTTTCCCGCCGCCAAAGGAGTTCACCGTCAGCCGGCAGTGGTTGGCGCACCCCTGGCAGACCGCTGCCTTGGCGGTATGTACAAAGTTCTCCAGCCCCTCGGCGGTAATCAGGGTGGACGAGCGCAGGTCCATGGCGTACAGCGCCGCGCCGTAAGCCCCCATGAGGCCGGCGATGGCGGGGCGGATCACGTCCCGGCCCAGCTCCTGCTCAAAGGCCCGGAGGACCGCGTCGTTATAGAATGTGCCACCCTGCACCACCACGTGCTCGCCCAGCTCGTCGGCGCTGCCGGCACGGATGACCTTGTAGAGGGCGTTTTTCACCACGCTCATGGACAGCCCCGCGGAGATATCCTCCACCGTGGCGCCGTCCTTCTGGGACTGCTTCACCGAGGAGTTCATAAACACGGTGCACCGGCTGCCCAGGTTCACCGGCCCATGGCTGTGGAGCCCCTTCTCGGCGAAGGTGGCGATGTCGTAGCCCATGGACTTGGCAAAGGTCTCGATAAAAGAACCGCAGCCGGAGGAGCAGGCCTCGTTGAGCATGATGGAGTCGATGGCCCCGTTTTTGATCTTAAAGCACTTGATGTCCTGCCCGCCGATGTCCAAAATAAAGTCCACCTCGGGGCAGAAATACTTGGCGGCGGTGTAGTGGGCGATGGTCTCCACCACCCCCCGGTCCACGCCGAAGGCGTTCTGGATCAGCTCCTCGCCGTAGCCGGTGACGGCGCTGCCCCGGATGGTAATTCTGTCGCCGCAGAGGCCGTAGATAATCTTCAGCTGCTCCTTCACCAGCTCCACGGGGTTACCCCGGTTGGAGTCGTAGTAGGTGTAGAGCAGCTCCCGGTTGGCCGAGAGGAGCACCAGCTTGGTGGTGGTGGAGCCGCAGTCGATCCCCAGCCACGCGTCCCCGGCGTAGTCGCCGATGTCCCGGCGCTCCACATCTGCGTGGGCGTGGCGGCGGCAGAAGGCCTCATACTCCTCCTCGGAGGCAAACAGGGGCGGCATACGGTTGGAGACCGTCCGCTCCGCGAGGCTTCGCTCAATGGCAGCGGAGAGCTGGGCCACCGTGGTGGTCTTCCCGGCCTTCACGGCGTAGACGGAGGCGCCGAGGGCCACGGCGAAGCGGCCATACTCGGGGAAAACAGCCTCCTCGTCGCTGAGGCCGAGGGTCTCCTGAAAGCGCTCCCGCAGCCCCTTGCAGTAGTACAGCGGGCCGCCCAAAAAGAGCACCTTCCCCTGGATACGCCGCCCCTGGGCCAGGCCCGCGATGGTCTGATTCACCACGGCCTGATAGATGCTGGCGGCCACATCCTCCTTGTTAGCCCCCTGATTCAAAAGGGGCTGGATGTCCGTCTTGGCAAAGACGCCGCAGCGGCTGGCGATGGGATAGATCCGCTGGTGGCGCAGGCTCATCTCATCCATCTCGTCCACCGTGACATTGAGCAGCGTGGCCATCTGGTCGATAAAGGCCCCAGTGCCGCCGGCGCAGGAGCCGTTCATCCGCTCATCCACGCCGCCGTCAAAGAAGATGATCTTGGCGTCCTCGCCGCCCAGCTCCACTACGGCGGAGGTGTCCGGCTCCAGGTTCTTCACCACCTCGCCGGTGGCAAAGACCTCTTGGACAAAGGGAATGCCCACGCTCTCGGCCAAGCCGAGCCCTGCGCTGCCGGACAGAGCCACAGTAAAAGGACGGTCCCCGATATACGGGGCCGCCTCATGGAGGAGCTCCAAAGTCTTTTGACGCACTTGGGACATGTGGCGCTGGTAGTCCTGAAACAGGATCTGTTCTCCCTCCCGCAGCACCACCTTCACCGTGGTGCTGCCCACATCGATTCCTAAGGATAGTTGCTTTGTCTCGTTCATGCTGTTGTTCTCTCCGCTCAGGATTTTCCATATCCTCCCGCCGGGCAGCAGTGCGGCCTGGCGGGAGGCAGCAGGCATTTTCCCAAAAATGCCGCGCGTATTTTCGATTTCACTGCTTTGGGCACAGCGATTGCCGCTATTATATCACAAATCGAGGGAAAATGCTCGATAAATTTGTTAAATTTTCGCCAAAAATATCATATCTTCGGCCGTACTTTTCTATTAAACCATGTCCCTCCCCGTTTGTCCATGGGTCAGATTATGCCAAATTCCCGGCGGACATGCCCCTACCTGGTCCAAAATTTTACAGGGTTTGCGCCGGCGGGCCCATGAGGCGGCGGCACGCTCCTCACAGGTACAGCCCTACGCCGGGGCCGATGGGCAGTCCAAGGGACAGCCAGAGGATCATCAGCAGCGTCCACCCCGCCAAAAAGCAGATGCTGTAGGGCAGCATGGTGGCGATCAGGGTGCCGATGCCGGCCTTGGGGTCGTAGCGCCGTGCCAGCACCACGATGACGGCGAAGTAGGCCATCAGCGGGGTGATGACATTGGTACAGCTGTCGCCGATGCGGTAGGCCAGTTGGCACAGCTCCGGGCGGTAGCCCAGGAGCATGAACATGGGGACGAACACCGGGGCTAAAATATTCCATTTGGCGGAGGCGGAGCCGATAAAGAGGTTCATGAAGGCGGAAAAAAGGACGAAAATCACCATCAGGGGAATCAGGCCGATCTGGATAGACTTGAAGAAATTGGCCCCCGCCAGAGCCAAGAGGGTGCCCAATTTGGTGTAGTTGAAGTAGTTGATAAACTGGGCGGACACAAAGGAGAGGGCCAAGAAGGAGCCCATGGAGGACATGGTGGCGCTCATGGCCTCGCAGACGTCCCGCTCCCCCCGGAAGGTGCCGGCGCGCAGGCCGTAGACCACGCCCGGGATCAAAAACAGCAGGGCGATCAGCGGTACCACGCTGGCGATCAGGGGGGTGTCCCCGATCAGCTCCCCCGCCTCATTCCGGAAAAAGGAGTTTTGGGGGATGCAGGCCGCCGCCAGCAGCGCCACATAGGCCAGCGCCGCAAAGCCCGCCCACCGCAGGGCGGAGCGCTCCTCACCGGTCAGCCGCTGTATCTCATGCTCCTCCTGAGGCGCCTGACTGCTCACTGCCGCCAAGCGCGGCTCCACCACCTTGTCGGTGATGAGGGTGCCGAGGATGGTGATGAGGAAGGTGGAGACGAACAGAAAGTACCAGTTGCCCATGACGGACACCTTGTAGTTGGGGTCGATGATGGTGGCGGCGGCCTCGGAGATGCCGGCGAGCATGGGGTCCAGAGAGCCCACGATCAAATTGGCCGAGAAGCCGCCGGACACCCCGGCAAAAGCGGCGGCCAGCCCCGCCAAGGGGTGGCGGCCGCAGGAGCGAAACACCATGGCCCCCAGGGGGATCAGCACCACATACCCCGCGTCGGAGGCAATGTTGCTCATGACGCCTAAAAAGACGATCACCGGCGTCACAAGGGAACGGGGCGTCAGCTGCACGGTGCGCTTGAGCACAGCGCCGATCAGCCCGCTCTGTTCCGCCACCCCCACCCCCAGCATGGCCACCAGCACCATGCCCAGAGGGGCGTAGGTGGTGAAATTGGTGACGGCGGAGGTGAAGATATAGGCCAGTCCCTCCCCGGTCAGCAGGCTGACCGCCTCCACGGTGGTCTCCGTCACCTCGCCGTTTACAATCAGCTCGCCGGTGACGGAGAGCCCTACCGCCGCGCAGAGGGCGGAAATCACCACCACCGCCAGGGTCAAAAGGGCAAACAGGGTGATGGGATGGGGCAGGGCGTTTCCCACCCGCTCGATGGCGCTCAGCCAGCGGCCGGCGGAGGGCTTGGCCTCTCTTCTTTTCATAAGCTCTCTCCTTTGCTCCGTTCCTGCCCTCCCGCCGGACCTCCCTCCGGCTTATGAGCAAAGCGAATCAGGAGAAGAGCGCCTCCTGGGCCGCACAGCGGCCCGGACAGGGGATGACATCTCCCTTATTTTGCCGTTTTTTTCTTCCGTTATACCCGCCACCCCCGGTTCCCCACGCCCTTACGGCCTATAGCCGGCGTTTCCCGTCAGTTTGGAGAAATTTTGCGAAGGGGCTTGACAGAATATATATATATATATATATGATGGATTGTACGAAGTGTTGGCAATTTGCACAGCATTCGTACATTTTTATTTTGTCCGAGGGAAAGCACACACCTTCTCGGAGGTTGTGCGGGAAGGAAAACAAAACCAAATATAAAGAAGGTAAAATCTATGAAAAAAATTACTATACCGGCGGAGCAGCGAAAGAAAACCACGCTTGCAAGCAACTTGTACTACGATACTCTTGAAATCTATGAAAACAAAGTTGTTGGGTATCTGAATGGCAATCAAACTATGACTTGGTATTTTAAGGAGTATTCCGGCATTGATTTCGTCAAGGCAAACATGAATTCCCAGTTCGCACAAATTGTCTTTTTGACAGGTGTGAATGCAAAAAACAGGGTTGTCGGCATCGATTTTGGCGCTGTTCAAAATCGAAATGCGATGAACGATACCAACCGCATTTTATTTTGCAGCGGTATGTTTAGTTTCAGTAAAACGAATGATTTTGCAAATTCGGTACTTACTGAGATTAGGGCCGCATTTGAGAACTATAAAGACAATATTGGAACGGAAGCAGCTGGAAGCGCCGCTCTTTCCGCCGCCGATGAGCTGAAAAAATTCAAAGAACTGCTGGACAGCGGCGTTATCACCCAAGAGGAATTTGACGCGAAGAAAAAGCAGCTGCTGGGGCTGTAATCCGTACATATTCCATATACAGAAAGGGCGGGAGCAATCCCGCCCTTCCCTTTTGCTTATCAGCAGGGCGTCCCCGCGTGCCATATGGAAGCGCCGCCGCGGCTCACCGGCCCCTCTCCCACTCCCGATGCGCGATCTGCTGGTAGTGCTGGTACAGCAGGCCGAAGCGGTAGACATACCCCGGCTTCCAGGGCTTAGCCTTTCCGCAGAAGTGGAGAATCGCCGTGTTCTCCATCACCCAGCCCACATCCCGGACGCCGGAGCTGCGCAGCAGATAGTTGTTGTAGTTGCGGGCGTCGTAGTTCCAGAGCCCGTCGTCCAGCGGCAGAATCCGCCGGCCGTACAGGGCGTTCAGCAGGTCCTGATCCGGCAGCAGCAGCTCCTTGCCGTGCTCCGCCACATAGTCAAACAGCGCCTCCGGATCGATCTCCCGGCGGGCCGCCGCCAGGTCAATCAGCAGCACGCCGGAGTTATAGTAGTCACAGCCGCTGCCCAGCCGCACCCGGTTGACGCTGTTTGCCAGCTCTGTTTTTCCGGTGTGGGCGGCGGCCGCAAAAAGATGGCCCCGCAGATCCAGCTCCCAGAGGGGGCGGAGGGGATTGATGACCAGAATATCCGGATCCAGATACAAAACCCGCTCCACCGTATCCGGCAGTATTCTGGCGGCCAGCAGGCGGTAATACATCTCCTTTGGGTACTGCTTGCTGGCCGGCGCGTCCTGAAAGAGCGCCTCCTCCACCCGCAGCGCCTCCAGCTCAAAGCCGTGCCCCTCGCACCAGTGGGCGAGCTTCTCCAAATCCTCCTGCTCCAGCCGGCTGTGCAGCAGATAGAGCGCAAATTTCTCCCCGGGATTATTCAGCCGGATGGAGGTGAGCAGAACCCGCAGCTGGGGCAGATAATTCCGGTCCAGCGAGACCAGAAGCCGAATCGTATCCATCATTTTCCTCCTATCCGTCCATCAATGGTCTTAAAATATTCCGTATCAAAACTCGTTTGTCCATACCTAGGAAAATATAAAATAGCAGCTGCACCTGTGCGTTCCGCACCATGAAACACAGCAGGTTTCCTTCCGCAAAACAGCGGAGGCCAGCCGCTGGTCCGGAACATCGGCACTGGGAGCGGGAGCGCCCCACAGATCCAGCTCTGCCGGCATTTTTGGACTATACTTCCCTTCAAATTTATGGTATATTGTTTCTGTTGACTGTTTTTCTGCACCATGTCCAAAGAAGGAGATCCCTATGCCTGCCGATACCAAACAAATCATCGTAGAACAGCTTTTTGCATTTCTTGAGCACAAAAAGATCGAAGACATCACCGTCAAGGATTTGGTGAACGCCTGCCATATCAGCCGGCAGACCTTTTACTACCATTTTCAGGACATTATGGACGTGATGGAGTGGGGCGCCCGCAAGGCTGTGGAACAGGCATTGGCCGAGACTATGGCGGCACCGGATCCCCGGGAGGCCGTCCGTATTTTTGCCCTACGTATTGTACAGAAAAAAGATGTCAACCGCCGGCTGATGCAGAGCCAGCGCCGGGCGGAGCTGGAGCGGATTTTAGTGAACGCCTTCCGGACCTATCTGCAGGCGCTGTTCCGCCAGAAGTGGCCGAATCCCGCTCTGTCTGTAGCAGATACCGACATATTTCTGGATTTTTACACCTACGGTCTGATCGGCTTAATCCTAAAGCACTGCGAGCCCGGAGAGTCGGATGCGGATACGGATATCTTGGCGGACCAGATCTACCGCCTGCTGACTGGTGAAATACAGGGGCGGCTGCAGCGTTCCTGATTCCCCGCACCGGCATGTCTGTTCTCCCGGCAGTCCTATCATAGCAGAGGCGAAAATCAAGCGCCACTGATAATTTATTGAAAAATGTACTGACAAACCCCCTGAAGTGTCAAAATGTTTGACGCCTCAGGGGGTTTTGTCAATACAGGCGGCAGTGAATTGACAGTGGAAATAGGAGCAGGATACTGGTATAACAATGGCAGACGATTTCCCCACGGAAAGGATGCTGATGGATATGGAAATGCGCCAGGGTGTATTTGCAGTCAAGCTGTGTGAATTAGAGGAGGAATATGGGCGGCTTCAAAGTCGTATTCAAATCTGTCAGGAAAAGGATTCCGCCCAACTCCGCCAGACAATGGCGCAGATTTTAGATGAGTATAAAGAGCGAGACCTTCTGCTGAAACAGCGCGTAAAGGGCTGCTGCATGCGGTCGGTGGCAAATTTGGCCCAGGTACAGCTGGACTACCAAAAACGGACCGAGGACTTGCTCCGCACCGAGCTCAGAGCAGAGATGAGCGGCAAAAACCACACCAGCGAGGAGGACCGCGCGGAGGCCAGCACCCTCTTTGCGGAATACGCCATTGATTTTGCCACACAGGCCATGCGTTACGCCCTGTACGCCTCTATGCGGGCGCTGGTACTTCAGGCCAAGGCAGAGGAGATGGAGGAGTGCGGGCGGCAGGCCGCGCGCGAATAAAACGGCACGCCAAGGCCCGGAGGCAGGGGGAAATATAAGCTCCGCAACAGCCGGCATCCGCGGGCCGCTTGGCCTGTTCCCTTCCAAGCCACCTACTACAAACAGAAAGGACCCATTGAAACAATGCTGAAACTACTTCACAACATGCGGAAGTCTGAATGGCGCATGGCCGCCGTCTGTGCTCTGCTGATCCTTGGACAAATTTATTTTGACCTGTCCCTGCCCGACTATATGAGCAGCCTCACCGTCCTGATTAAAACGCCGGGCAGCACCATGTCGGATATTCTGTACACCGGTCTGGAAATGCTCGGCTGCACACTGGCCAGCGCCGTGCTGTGCGTCCTCTGCGGCTATCTCACGGCCAAGGTGGCCGCAGGCTTCAGCTACTCCGTCCGGGAGTCCGTGTTCAACAAGATCGCGGACTTTGGCCAGCAGGAGATGATGGCTTTTTCCGTCCCCAGCCTCATCAACCGCACCACAAACGATATCACCCAGATCCAGATGCTGGTGGCCATGGGGCTGCAGATTCTGATCAAATCCCCCATCATGGCGGTGTGGGCGGTTGTCAAGATCGTGGGCAAGAGCTGGACCCTCTCGGCCATCACCGCCGGTTTTGTGGTGGCCCTCCTGGTGATGATGGTGGTCATCATCGCGGTGGTGGTGCCCCGGTTCCGCCGGGTGCAGAAGCTCACCGACCACATCAACCTGGTTGCCCGGGAAAATCTCACCGGCATCAATGTGGTCCACGCCTACAATGCGGAGGATTACCAGAACGCTAAATTTCAAAAAGCCAATGAGACCTTGATGCGGACGCAGCTGTTCAACCAGCGGACCTTTGCCCTTTTGATGCCGGCAGTGACCCTTGCGATGAACACCCTGTCCCTTCTGATCTACTGGGTGGGAGCGGCGATTGTCAACAACGTCAGCGCCGCCGACAGCGCCCTGCGCCTCGCCACCTTCAGCGATATTGTGGTATTCGGCACCTATGCCACCTATGTGATTATGAGCATTATGATGATGGTCATGATCATCATGCTGATCCCGGCGGCACAGGTCTCCGCCCAGCGCATCAACGAGGTGCTGATCGCTGATATCCACCTGCAGGAGGGACAGCAGACGGCTTCTCAGGAGACCGGCACAGTGGAATTTCGCCACGTCTCCTTCCACTACCCCACCTCGGATAAAAACGTCCTGGAGGACATCAGCTTTACAGCCAAGCGCGGTGAGACGGTGGCCTTTATCGGCGCCACCGGCAGCGGCAAAACCACACTGGTGAGCCTGGCCGCCCGGTTCTATGACGCCACTGAGGGGGAGGTACTGGTAGACGGGGTCAATGTGAAGGACTATACCTTCGACGCTTTGTACGACCGCATCGGCTATATAACACAAAAAGCGGTTCTCTTCTCCGGCGACATCCGTCAGAACGTGCTCTTTGGCGAGAGCCGGGGCGGCAGCTCTGACGAGGAGGTCCGCCGTGCGCTGGATCTGGCCCAGGCCAGTGAATTCGTGGATAAGCTCCTCAAGGGAATACAGGCCCCTATCGCCCAGGGCGGCGCCAATGTGTCCGGCGGGCAGAAGCAGCGTCTCTCCATCGCCCGGGCCCTGGCCCGGAAACCGGAGATTCTGATCTTTGACGACTCCTTCTCCGCCTTGGACTACCGCACCGACGCCAAGCTCCGCTCCGGCCTGCGGCGGCAGTTGAAGGACACCACCCGCATCATCGTGGCCCAGCGCATCGGCACGATCCGGGACGCGGACAAGATCATCGTGCTGGACGAGGGGCGCATGGTGGGGATGGGCACCCACGAGGAGCTGCTGCAAAGCTGTCCGGTCTATCATGAGATTGCCCGGTCCCAGCTCTCCCATGAAGAGCTGGGCGCGTGAAGGAGGAATACAGGATGCCAAACAGAATGCAGGAACCGGTGAAAAGCAAGCGGGGTATCGCCGGGATTTTGAAGGAGCTCTTTACCTACTCCAGCAAGCTCAAGCTCCCCACGGCAATCGCGCTTCTCTTCGCGGTGGCCGGCGCGATTTTAACCATCGTCGGTCCCAACCTGCTCAGCCAGATCACCGACCTGATCTCCGACGCGCTGGACGCGGAAATCGACCTGGCGGCGATCAGCCGCATCGGTGTGCAGCTGCTGATCGTCTACGGCCTCAGCGCGGTGTTCACCTATGTGGAGCACTTTATCATGTCCACCGTGACGCTGGGGCTCTCCAGAGACATGCGGCAGGATCTCTCGCGAAAGATCAACCGGGTACCCATGAGCTACTTCAACAAGGTGTCCCACGGCGATATCCTCAGCCGGGTAACCAACGACGTGAGCACCCTCCAGCAGGCGCTGGCCAACAGCATGCCCTCTATCATCAGTGCGGCGACCCAGTTTGTGGGCTGCCTTGTGATGATGCTCCTCACGGAGTGGCGCATGGCGCTGGCCGCCATCGCCGTCACCCTTCTCGGCTTTCTCATCATGGGCACGGTGATGGGCCGCTCTCAGAAGTATTTCACCGCCCGCCAGCAGAACCTGAGCACCCTCAACGGCTATATTGAGGAGATGTACTCCGGCCACGACGTGGTCCGCCTCTCCCGGGCCAACCGGAAGATCAAGGACGCCTTCAGCGGTATGAACGCTGCACTGTACGACGCGGAGTGGCGCAGCCAGTTTCTCTCCGGCGTCATGCAGCCGCTAATGAACATTGTCGGCAACCTCGGCTACGTGGTGGTCTGCGTCCTCGGCTCCGCCCTGGCCATGAGCGGTCAGATTTCCTTTGGCGTCATCGTCGCCTTTATCCTGTACGTGCGCCTGTTCACCTCCCCCCTGAGCACCCTGGCCCAGGGCATGACCCAGATGCAGACGGCGGCCGCCGCCGGGGACCACATCTTCGACTTC
>CAJFUI010000011.1 GCA_904420145.1 uncultured Oscillospiraceae bacterium | reverse complement strand
GTCGGCGTTGGGGCCGTAGTCGGTGTCGTCATAGTCGGTGACGCCGTCGGCGTTGGGGCCGTAGTCGGTGTCGTCGTAGTCGGTGACGCCGTCGGCGTTGGGGCCATAGTCCGTGTCATCGTAGTCCTGATAGTCCATGTCCATCTCCGTTACCTTGCCGGTGACAGCGTTGACCTCATACTCATATTCCACACCGTCCATGACGAACTCCACCTCGTACTCCCCGTCATCAAGGTCGTACTCCTTTTCCACGAATTGGATGTCGTTCCGGCCAAGCTGAGTGGAGAGGATGTTCTGGGCCGCCTGAGCGCTGATGTAGCCCCTGTCGTCGTAGTCGTCGCTGTCCAGCGTCACGGTCTGGGAGCCGATCTGGTCGGCCTCCACCACCACCCGGACAGCCTCGGCCAGCTCATTGAGGAACTGGTCATTGGGATACTGGGAGCCCCGCTCCAGCTTGAGCACGATGTTCCGCTCCCGGCCCTCGATGGTGGTGTCAAAGTAGCCGCCGGCGTTGATCTCATCCACCAGTTCGCCGATGACGGCGGTGCAGGGCTTTCCCACATAGCCGGAGTAGGAGGCCAAGACGGCCCGGCCGTCGTCATTGAGACCGGTGATGGCCACCACGTTGCCGGCCTCGTCGTAGTCCATCTCAATCTCCGGGTTGACGCTCAGCAGCACAGTGCCCACGCTGGCGCTGGAGGGCTGTTGTGCCGTGTCAGGCGTGCTGTCGGAACCGCCGGAGGCCGGCGTCCCGGTGCCGCTGCTGCAGGCGGTCAGAGCGGTCAGGGTCAGAGCGGCGGTCAGGGCAAGCCCAAACAGTTTGGGAGTGAAGTTCTTTTTCATCTCGTTCACCTCAAAAATAAAGTTTGTTTTGTGTCCTCTGTTGATAGGTTACGAAGCCGCTGTCTGAAAAACGGGGTCTGGGGAAAAGTTTTTCTTTTTTGGCTTACATAGGGAGAATACGGCGCTTCCGTCCTGAAACCGGGGGCCCTAAAAAAGTTTTTCTTATGCTTGCCGACGATCAGTCGTCGTTGTCCCAGTCGTCGTTGTCCCAGTCGTCATCGTCATCGTCGTCATCGTCATCATCGTCGTTATCGTCATCATCGCTGTCGTCATGGCGGTCCTCATAATCGGTGACGCCGTCAGTATAGGCCCCATAGTCGGTGTCATCGTAGTCGGTGACCCCATCGGCATTGGGACCGTAGTCGGTGTCGTCGTAGTCGGTGACGCCGTCGGCGTTGGGTCCATAGTCCGTGTCGGCGTAGTCGGTGACTCCGTCGGCGTTGGGTCCATAGTCCGTGTCGGCGTAGTCGGTAACCCCATCGGCATTAGGGCCGTAGTCGGTATCGTCCTCTGTCGGCGTGGGAGGCACCACCGGAATCACCACTTCATTCCCACCCTTCGACGGGTCGTTCTGAGGCGGCGGGTCCACGGGGATATCAGCGCTTCCCAGCTGGATGATGATGCTCTCGCCATACCGCTCCTCCAGCTGGGCATGGACCTGCGCCTCTTCCTGGGCCTGCCACGCTGCGTCCGAGCTGCTCACCGTGATGGAGACCGTGTCGCCGGCTGACAGGTATCCCATGTCGATGGCCCGCTCCACCAGCTCGCCGGCGGCTGTTTCACGGTTTTTCCCTTGGTAGGAGTAGCCGGCGATGAGATGCTCCCCGTCCTCGTTCAGCCCCTCCAGCGCCAATACCCGGTCGGTTCGGCTGACCGTCATCTCCACATCCGGATTGATCTGAATGCGCAGTGTGCCGTAGGGGGTGAAATTTGGCCGGTAGTAGCCAAAAAAGATCAGGCAGAAGCAGGCGGCTAAAGCGGCCAGACCGGAGAGGGGCTTCCAAAAGGAGGGGGCCTTTGGCTTTGCTGCCTGGAGCGCTACGATGTTCTGGACGGTATCGCCCACCTGGTAGTGCAGGTTGGCCGCCTTCAGAAACCGTCCCTCCTCATCCAGCACCACCGCGTAAGCCGGATGGGTTTCCATCACCAGATAGTTCATTTCCCGCTCCCTCCCTTCGCTGGCGCAAGCTGGCACAGGTGTCCGCGGATGATCTCATAGCCGTTGGTGAAGGCCAGAAGTATGGCCACTAAGTACTTCCTATGCCGCTCTATGGTTTTTTTCTCGATACCGGAGCCCTCTGACAGCTCATTCATAGGAAGCCTGCCCGTCTCCACCAGACGGTCCAGCAGCTCCGGACGGGCCCTTGCGTGATCCAGCACCCGGCGGCAGGCGGAGAGGGTCCGCTCCTGCCTGGGGCAGTTGTCCGCCACATCGGAGAAGGAGATGCCGAACCGTCCCAGCTGCTCGCCGAACTCCCGGATCTCCTGCTGGCTGGCCGTGCGGGTCTCATAGGCTCCGATTTCATCCCGGGTGTCCGGCAGGGTCTCCTCCATGGGCCGCTCTCCGTCCCCGCCTGAGGAGGCGTGGAGGGATATAACCTTTCCGTGCCGCTTTTCTGCCCGGTAGTGGTCAATCAGCCGGTTCCGGATGGCACGCCCTGCATAGGGGAGAAAGGCCCCTCTGCTCTTTTCATAGTGCAGAATGGCTTCATAGAAGGCCAGCATGGCGATGCTCAGCGCATCCTCATGGCCATTCTCCGGAGAGGCGTGGGAAAATTTTACTGTTTCGCTGCGAATAAAGCCCGTATACTGACGAATCAGAGCATCCGCCGCATCGGGGTCTGTTTTGGCCGCATAGACCTGGCCCACGATACTGTGTTCTGTCCGCACCATGTTGGATCCCTCCATCTCCCCAGCGGAAGAATACGAAGCCTCCGCCAAATTTTCGGGGTCGCAGATTGCTTTTTGCAGAAAAATGCATACATACTCAATTCTACAATTTTAAGGGAATGCCGGCGCCTGTGCGTACCGTGCCGTGTAAAATATCGGTAAAATCTATGTAAAATTGTGAGCTGCGGACGCCGCAAAGGGAGATTGCCCGCCATGGCGGTCCGGCGCTGGAGTCAGGCTGCCCGCAGGCGGGGAGCACCGCGCACCAAAAGGGGCCTTCCGACCGGAAAGGATATTGGGATTTTTCAGCAAAATCAGTCCGCTGGGTTTTGCGCAGTTGGCAAAACCCAGCGGACTGATTCTGTATCTCTCTTTGGTTTGTGTGTCTCAAGAAGGCCGTGGATAGCCCCCGCAGGCCGAGGAGTATAGGGTGACATAGCCTTCCACCCGCAGGAGACGGCGATCCGCAGTTGCCATTTGAAAAAGAGGGGCCCTTGGAACGCCGTGCCGCCGGTTAATAGAAGCGCTTTTTGATGCGGACGAACATCCGCTCGATAAGGTAGGCCACGAGGAACACCAGAAGGATCGCCACACCGGCGGTGCCGTAGTCGTAGCCCTGGAGGCTGTTGGAGATCACATAGCCGATGCCGCCGGCGCCCACCATGCCAAGGATAGCGCACTCGGAAAAGTTGGTTTCCAAGCGCATCCCTGCCCAGGCCACGATCTGGGACAGGGCCGCGGGAAGAATCGCGTTGAAGAAGATGCTCAGCCGGGAGGCGCCGGTGGCCTCCAAGGCCTCCACCGTTTCGTCGGGAATGCTCTCAAAGCTCTGAGCAAAGGATTTGGTGAAAAAGGCGGTGGTATGGACGCAGAGCCCCGCCACACCGGCCTCGGCCCCCATGCCCAGGCATACCAGCATCAGCAGCACCCACACCGGTGTGGGCACCGCCCGCAGAAAGGTAAAAAAGGACTGGGTCAAAACGGACAGCCAGGGCAGGCGGAACACGTTCCGGGCCGCCAGCATGCCAAATACGATCCCCAGAAGCAGACTGTACAGCAGGGACAGCACCGCGATGGAGACGGTCTCCAGCAGGGAGGAGGCGATGAGGTCCATATTGGAAAAATCCAGATGGCCCAACTGCCAGAACACGCCGCCAATATCCGGCACGCGGGAGATCAGCTTCCCCCAGTCGATTTCGAGATAGAGGAGGCTGGCGGCCGTCAGCACGACAACCCCTGTAAGAAAGCGGGGAATGAAGCGGTTGCGCTGCCGGCATTTCACCGGGATGCGGGTGCGCTTTCCCGTGCCGCCATGGGCGGTGCGGAGCAGCTTCTGCCGCTTCTCCAGAGGGAGGGCCTGTGTTTGTTCCATGCTCATTTCTGCAGCTCCTTTCGGAGTTTACTAGTGATCTGATCCACCACAATCACCATAGCGGCGATCAGAAGAATGATCGTTAAAGCCACATCGTAGCGGAAGCTCTTGATATAGGAGAAGAGGGTCATCCCCACACCGCCGCCGCCCACCATGCCGACGATGGTAGAGGCACGGATGTTCACCTCCACACAGTAGAGGTACCAGGAGAGGAAGCCGCTGAGGCAGGAGGGGAGGATGGCCTGTGCCACCCGCTGGGGAAAGGTGGCCCCCACAGCCTGCAGGCTCTCCACACAGTCCTGGGAGACATCCTCCATGGTCTCCACGAAGGCCCGGACCATAAAGGCAAAGCTGGTGATGCACAGGGCCACAAAGCCGACGCCCGTGCCGATGCCTAAGGAGGAGAAGAGAATAAAGGCCCACACCAGAGCGGGGATATTCCGCAGGAAGGTGGCAAGGCCGCGCACGACCTTGGCAAAGCGGGGGAAGGGGGAGACCTTCTCGCTGCCGAAGAGGGCCACGAAGAAGGCCAGCACCGCCGCCACTGTGGTGGCGGATATGGCCAGGGCCAAGGTTACCAGTACGCTGGAGAGAATGTTCGGGATCCGGCTGGCCCTTGGCAGGGCTGGGGGCAGAAAGTCCTCGGTGAGAAACGTCCAAAAGGCGTCCCCGTTGGCAATGAGGGTCATGAGGTTAAATTCCGTCAGGATGCTGCAGATGACAAACAGCACCACCGCCGCAATCAGAAAGCCGGTGTAGAGGCGCTTGAGATCACGCGCAATCAGCGGAATATGCTTGGTCACTGCCGCGCCCTCCCATCATGAGATTTTCCCGGGATGTGCCGTAAATCCGCTCAATGGTGCCGTCATCCAACAGCTCCGGCGGTCCGTCAAACACCACCTGCCCCTTGGACAGGCCGATGATGCGGCTGGAATAGTTCAGCGCCACATCCAGCTGGTGAAGATTCACTATGCAGGCGATATTCCGCCGCCGCGCCATGTCCCGCAGCAGGTCCATGATGGTTTTAGCGCTGGAGGGGTCCAGTGAGGCGATGGGTTCGTCGCACAGCAGGAGCTTCGGCTGCTGCATGATGGCCCGGGCGATGCCCACCCGCTGCTTTTGCCCGCCGGAGAGGTCGCTGGCCCGGTTGTAGGCAAAGGACTCCAGCCACAGCTCCTCCAGCAGGTCCATGGCCTCCTGCTTATCCTCCTCGCTGTAGAGGCCAAACACGCCTTTGATTCCGCCCATGTAGCCCAGCCTGCCGTGGAGTACATTTTGCAGAACCGAGAGGCTGTACACCAGGTTGTAGTTTTGGAAGATCATCCCCACCTTGCGCCGCAGCTGGCGCAGGGCCGCCCCCCGCTGGCAGGACACCGCATGGCCGTCCAGCCAGACGGTGCCGCCGCTGATGGGGATCAGGCGGTTGATGGCCCGCAGAAGGGTGGATTTCCCCGACCCGGAGGGGCCGATGACGGAGATGAACTCGCCCTCCGTCACGGTAAACGACACCCCCTCCAAGGCGTGCACGCCGTTGGGATATTGCTTCGATACATTGTCAAATTTCAGGATCGGTTCCATATTGTGTCTCCTGTGGGTCTATGTCCGGATTAAAACTCGTTGATAATCTTGTTGAGCTCGATAATCTCCTGGTAGTCGCTCATGTCGCACGCAATGAAGCGTGCGCCGGGCACCTTGATGACGTCGGTAAAATAGGTCTCGTTGTCATAGGAGGTTAAGAACTCCGTGAGCTTATCCCGGGTCTCCTGGTCCACATGCTCCGCCACCACCATGGCCTCTGCGGGGATGGCGCCGGACTCGTGGATAATCTTGACCTCCTCCTCGTCGGCGTTTCCGTTGGCAATCTCGCTGGCCAAGATCTGATCGGAGATGGGGACCACATCCACATCGCCCATCAGCACCGCCTGCAGGCCCGCCTGATGGGAGCCGGAGAAGCTCACCGCCTCAAAGAACTCCCCGTTGGTATGGAGGACATCAGTGTTCAGCTCGTCATCCGGGAAGGCCTGAATGATCTCGGCAGTGGGCACCAGGTTGCCGGAGGTGGAGTCCGGGTCCACAAAGGCCATGGTGCGGCCCTTGATGTCGGCAATAGAGTTGATGTCGCTGTTGGCGCTGCTGGTGATGAATACAGAGTGGTAGATGGCCTTGTCCGGGTCGCCCTCCTCCGCCTTCATCACGATGGGCTCCAGATCCGTGCGCTCCACCCCGAGAGCCAGGGCCTGGGACCCCATGTAGGCCATGTCGGCGCTGCCGGTGCGCAGAGCCTCGATGATGGCATTGTAGTCGCTGGCCTGAATTTCCTCCACCTCACAGCCGAGAAAGGCGCCCAGGTCCTCGGCTAAGCCGTTGCGGGCGTCCGCGCTCTCGGCGGTAGACTCGTTGGGGGCATAGGCGATGGTGAAAACGCCGTCCTCTCCTCCCGGGGAGGAGGCGCCGCCGCCATTGTCGGAAGTGTCGTTGGCGCCGCAGCCTGCCAGCATGGACAGGGCCAGCAGGGAGGACAGGGTCATGCTCCAAAATTTCTTGCTGTGTTTCATGGTTAAGCTCCTTTTTGTTTCATGTAAGGTGTTGTATAGATATCCCTGAGCAGGGACAGTGCCATCTCCGGATCAAGGTCTACCGGGTTGTTGTCCGCCCGACCCTTGGTGAGGCCGAGCTGCGCTAAATGGGACAGATCCTCCCACTTGACGCCCCACTCCTGCAGGGAGGCGGGAAGGCCGGCGGCGTCGAGATAGCCGCCAAGGCACCTTGCAAGCTCCCCGGCGTCCTTCACCCCCAGGGCCGCGAGCATAGCGTCCAGCCCCTCCACCGCCGGGGTGTTGAGGCGCAGCACCGGCGCCAAAAGCAGGCTTACCGCTGTGCCGTGGGGAATATGGTAGTGCATGGTTAAGGGATAGGAGATGGAGTGGCAGGCGGTTGTCCTCGTATTGCTGAAGGCCAGACCCGCCAGCATGCTGCCCCGGGCCATCGCGTCCCGGGCCTCTGGCTTTCCGGCCAGGAGATCGTCCAGACTGCCCATGATCGTCCGCACCGCCTCCAGCGCCAGTGCGCGGGAGACGCAGTTGGTACCCCGCGCCCAGTAGCTCTCCACCCCGTGGGACACCGCGTCCAGAGCGGAGGACACCGCCAGCTTCAGCGGCATCCCGTCGGTGAGGTCCGGGTCCACCAAGGCGGCGTAGGCGTAGTTGAGCTGGCTCTCCACCGATCGCTTGGTATCCTGGGCCGGGTCCCAGATAGTGGCCCAGCAGGTCACCTCGCTGCCTGTACCGGCGGTGGTGGGAATCCCGATCCACTTGGCGGCCGGCGTTCCATAGGACCTGCTGCAGATCAGGCGGCGGAGGGCGTCAGCGTCAGGGAGCTCCTTTTGGTAGAGGCAGCACAGGGACTTCCCGACGTCCATGGTGCTGCCGCCGCCCACGGCGATGACCACTGACGGGGAGAAGCTCTTGGTCTCCTGATAGGCGGCAAAGAGCTGCTCCACAGTGGGATTGGAGCTCTGAAAGCAGTAGGAGCGGCACAGGGCCTCCCCCCGGGCCAGCAGGCCGGCAAAGACAGGCAGCGCGCATACACGCCTGTCCCACACCACCAGCAGCACCCGGGCATTGTCCCCTCCGGCGGAGGCCACGACCTGGGGGAGATTTTCCACACAGCCAGGCCCCTGGAGGATTTGCACGGGATTATAGTAGCGGTTCATACATCCCTCGCCTCCTCTGCCATACGGCGGTTCAGCTCTTCAATGGCCTCTGGCAGAGCGGTCATGGAGTCAATTACCAGATCGGCCCCAGCCTCGAGATACCGCTGGGCGGCCGCCTGCTTCCTTTCGGACAGTCGCTCCGGCTCTGCGGCCTCATATTCCGCCTGCGTGAGCCCCAGCAAATTGGATCCTGTCAAAACGCCGATACTCCAGGCGCCGGCGTTTTTGCCCTCCTGCATGTCCATTACGGTGTCTCCCACTTTAACGACCGCCTGGGGCGGATACACGTTCAGCTGCCGCATGCACTCATAGAGCATAAACGGACCCGGGCGGCCGGAGCCTGTTACATCCGGCGTCACGACGCAGTCGGCCTGATAACCCAGCGCCGCCGCCTTGGGGATCACCTGCTCCATCATCTGGCTGGTATACCCGGTGGTAGAGCCGATTTTAATACCCTGCCTGCGCAGCTTAGGCACGGTTTCCACCACACCGGGGAGGGGGGTGCTGTATGCTGCGACCACCTGGTGCAATTGTGCTTCAAAAGACTGGTAGAGGCGCTCCACGTCCGCATCCGTCCACGGTCCGCCATACCGCTGGGTCCACTGGCGCCCGCCTTCTTCGCCGGACAGCAGCTCCCGGATATGGGCCTTTTTCTCCATGCCCATGGGGCGGTTGATCTCCTGACGGCTCAGGTGAATCCCTGCGGCGTCAAAGATTTGCCGGAATACCTCGGCAGGGGCGCTGGAGCCGTAGTCCACTGTGGTCCCGGCCCAGTCAAAGACCACCAGCTGAATGGTTTGTGTTGTCTTCATAGTGACATTCCTCGCATTGAACTGCATTTAGTTGCTTTTATTTGCTGTTTTTGAAAGTATTATAGCTGCATATAACAGCATTAACAAGCAAGCTCTTGTGAATCCTATGTAAAATCTAAAAAAAGAACGCAGGCGGTACCGCCTGCGTTCTTGTGTTTTGTCCGGCTCATTCGATGCGAAAGCCCTTCTCTGCGTATTTGGCCCGTATTTCCTCCGTGACCGCATCATCCATCAACAGGAGGTCCACCTGTTCCGGCGCCAGGGCCTTCCGTTTGGAGCATTTGCCCAACTTGCTGGAATCCATCACAGCGATCACCTGCCGGGAGGCTGCGGCCAGCTGCTGAATGACCGGGATCTCATCCAGCCGGAAATCGGTGTATCCGTCCTGATAGTTTACCGCGTTGATGGACAAGAAGCATTTGTCCGGAAAATACTGAGAAAACGCCGCCTCGCAGGCCGCGCCGTAGGTGGACTGTTCCAACGGGTCCAACCGTCCGCCGATGAACACCAGCCGAATAGCCGGATTCTGCATCAGGATACCAGCAGCGGCAAAATTGTTGGTCAACACCGTGATCCTTGCGCTGATAGCCAGCATCTCCTGGGCAAGGATTGTGTTAGTGGTGCCGGAATTGATGGCGATAATGTCTCCTTCCTGCATCAGGGGGAGGGCCTTGCGGGCCGCCTGACGCTTCTGCTCACTGTTGATGACCTCCCGGCCCTTGAAATTGGCGCTGGACACCAGGGATTCCGGAAGGCACGCCCCACCCCGCAGGCACTTGACCAACCCCTGCTGCTCCATGGCCTTCAGATCCCGGCGGACCGTGTCCACAGATACCCGCAGCAGCTGGCTCAAATCATTTACCTTCACAGCGGACTGGAGCTGGAGCTGCTGCAGGATGAATTCCGCACGCTCATTATATAACATCATGGGCCGGTACCTCCCCCAAAGATTTGATCCCTCTTTCTTTCATCATAGCGAATTTTTGAGGAATGCGCAAGTGGGTCCGCCGGCATTTTCTGCCGGTCCTATCTGCCGGTTCTAAGGATTGAAAAAACAACTTTTATCCTGTACAATAAAGGCTGCGCTTTCAGCGGCCGCTTCCGAACCCTGCAGCTGCGGGGTATCCGCAGGCGGGGACGGATGCCCCGGCGTACGGCGGGAGGCGGGCGCAAAGCGGCAGAAAAGGCCCCTGCGGCCTTGGAAAGGAGTGTTCAATATGAAGCTTTGGAGACGAATGACGGCGCTGCTGCTTGGCATGGCCCTCTGTCAGGGGGCGGCTATGGGGGCGGACTGCGGCAGCGGCACCTGGAGCCGGGAGGAGGGAGACGGAAGCTATATCACCCTTCGTGTCCCGGTGGAGATGGAGCTGGACGCTGCGGATTCCCTATACGTAGCGGTGCGGTATGCGGATACGAAGGAGCCGGTGGCCCTGTCCAGCGAGTACCTGGACGGATATCTTTTTGCCACTGTGCCCGCGGCAGATGCAGCGCGCCCCTTGGAGGTATTTCAGGGGGGCGAGGTTGACTGGACGGATATCAGCTATGCCGAGGCGGCCTACGGCGCCAGCCAGCTGCAGAATCGAGGAATTGTCCAGGGCGATGAGCATGGGCGGCTGAATCAGGACGCCGCGCTTACGCGGGCGGAGGCATTTGCGGCCATTGTGCGGCTGCTGGCCCTGGAGCCGGGGGAGGATCCTGGCTACAGCGATGTCTCCCCGGAGGATTGGTACTACGGGATTGCTTCTGCCGCCCGGGCCGTCGGGATCGCGGAGGCCGCGGACACCTTTGATCCCCACCGGACCGTAACCCGGGCGGAATTCACGGTCATGGCCGCCCGGGCCATGGAGACAGTGGGCTGGCTGGAGATCCCGGAGGAGGGGGACCGCTCAGCGCTGGATATGGTGGACGCCGAGGCTATCCCCGACTGGGCGGTAGGCGCATACCTGGCCCTTCAGGACAGCGCGGCGCTGCTGATAACCTATCGGCCTACAGAAGAAATTTTGGAGGGGCTTCCCGTGGAGGAGTCCCTTGCGGAGCCGGACCGCACCGTGACCCGGGGGGAGATGTGCACCATGCTCTACCAGGTCCTCCGCAGGGTTCCGGTCTATCCCACGGAAACAGCGATCCAGTGGGGATTCGACCGGGAGATGCCGGTGGTGGACGGCTCTACCTCTACGTATCCCTATACTGAGCAGCTGTACAGTGCGCTTTTTACCAACTACAAATATCACACGCAGTATCCGGAGAGCCACTCCAAGAGCCACGAATCCTACGAGCGGCTCATCGGCGGGGAAGTGGATGTCCTCTTCGCGGCCACAAAAGCCTCTCAGGAGCTGGCAGAGCTGGCGGCAGAGCAGGGGGTGGAGCTGGAATATATCCCCATCGCCTATGATGCCATGGTGTTTTTCACCAATGAGGAGAACACAACAGATGGCCTGACCCGGGAGCAGATCCGGAGCATCTATGTGGATAACGCATATGACAACTGGAGCGAGGTGGGAGGGCCGGACGCGGCGCTGTTGCCCTACTGCCGCAACACCGACAGCGGCTCCCACGCCCTGATGGAGCGCTATTTTTTAGAGGACGGAGCGCTGTCCTTGAGCCCGGAGATCCTGCAGGGCAACGTGTCCATCGCCATGTCCTCCGCCCTCACCGATGTGGCCTCGGCCCTGTCCATCGACCCGCCCGCCTATGCGCTGGGCTACAGCGTGTACGCCTATTACTACAACTTCGAGGAGCTGATGGTGGATGTAACGCCGAACAAGCTTAAGCTCCTGGCCATTGACGGTGTCATGCCCACAGACGAGACTATCACAGATGGAACCTATCCCCTTTCGGACTACAACTATGTGGTGATCCGTTCAGACGAACCGGAGAACTCCCCGGCCCGGCGGCTGGCGGAGTTTATGGTCAGCGGGGCCGGCCAGCAGGTAGTGTCCTCCGCCGGGTTCCTGCCCCTCCCGGAATAATCAGACTTTCTTCGACCCGCGCAAAAGCCACAGCTGTATGCTGTGGCTTTTGTCATATGAGCGGCTTGATCGGGAGAGGGGCGGCGGGTGGAGTGTTCCCCCTGGGCATCAGATTTCGCCGGCCTCCTGGCTCTCATCCATCAGCACAAACATATTTTTGTGGTAGGAGATGAGCCCGTCCCGCTGCATCTTAGACAGCTCATTGGACAGGGCGCTGCGGTCCACTCCGAGATAGTCCGCCAGCTGCTGCCGGGAGAAGGGGACGGTAAAGCGGCTGCTGCCGTGCTCCACCGCCTGCTCCGAGAGATAGGACAGCAACCGGTCTCGGATGGAGCGGGAGGCCGTGTGCATCATCCGGGTAGACAGGCGGAGGTTTTTCCGGGCAAGGATTTGCAGCAGGTTGCGGATGACCCGGGTGTGGAAGGGGCAGGAATGGGAGCAGGTCTCTGAGAGGCGGAGCGCATGGAGAAACAGCACCCGCACCGGCTCGGCGGCCACCACATCCACCAGCAGCTCCCTCCCGGGGATGGCCGCATAGGTCTCCGCAAAGATCTCCCCCGGCCCCACGTGGCCGAAGATGTTGCTGCCGCCCCAGTAGTAGTTGACCACAATATTGACGCTGCCGCTGAGGACCAGCCCCATGGAGTCGGTGGGCTCCCCGGCGCGCAGGAGGATTTCGTCCTTCTGATACGCCTTTTCATAGGCACCCAGACAGGACAGCATGGCGCGGATCTCCTCTTCACGGATCCCTCGAAAGAGCATGGTGTCGGCGAGAAACCGTTCATCCATAAAAATTCCCCCCAAAATGTTGTTGCAACAACGGAATGTCGAAGAGAAGTATAGTACACTTCTCTCGTAAGGTCAAGAGACCGGCTGCAAAACCAAGGGAAAGACGAGAAGAGGAGTGGCGTCCATATGCCCGCAAGCGGGTGGGGGATGAGATGTATGAGAAGATGATGGAGATCGCGGCGCCGCAGAAGCGGCAGGCCGCGGAGGAGCGACAGAAGAAGGAGGCTACCGCATGATACGGAAAATTATTACCATCGATCAGGAGAAATGCAACGGCTGCGGCGCGTGTGCCGCGGCCTGTCACGAGGGCGCTATCGGCATGGTGGACGGCAAGGCAAAGCTGCTGCGGGAGGACTACTGCGACGGGCTGGGGGACTGTCTCCCCGCCTGCCCCACCGGGGCCATCTCCTTTGAGGAGCGGGAGGCGCCCGCCTATGATGAGGCCGCAGTGCTGGCCGTGAAGGCCGTCAAGGAGAGAGCCATGGCCTGCGGCTGCCCGGGGACAACTGTCAAGCAGTTTGGCCGCGAGAAGGGGACAGCCATGCCGGACACGTCCGCCCCGGTGAGCAGCCAGCTCTCCCAGTGGCCGGTGCAGATCAAGCTGGTGCCGGTGAACGCTCCCTATTTTCAGGGCGCCGATCTGCTGATTGCCGCCGACTGCACCGCCTATGCCTACGGGGATTTCCACAACCGCTTCATACAGGGCAGAATCACTTTGGTGGGCTGCCCTAAGCTGGATCAGGTGGACTATTCGGAAAAGCTGACGGCCATTCTTCAGAACAACGACATCAAAAGCGTCACCGTCACCCGGATGGAGGTGCCCTGCTGCGGCGGGCTGGAGCACGCGGTAAAGGAGGCCCTGCGCGCCAGCGGAAAGCTGATCCCATGGCGGGTGGTGACCATTTCAACGGATGGGCGCATTTTGTCCGAAATGTGAGCGCCGACCTAATATAAGGAGGTTTTATACCATGGATACGAAGATGTTCTGCTTTCAGTGCGAACAGACAGCCGGCTGTACCGGCTGCAGGGGCAATACCGGCGTGTGCGGCAAGTCCGCAGACTTGGCCAACCTGCAGGACGAGCTGACCGGCGCCCTTGTGGGGCTGGCCCGGGCGACGGACGGGCAGACGAAGCCCACCGAGCGGACATGGACGCTCATGATCGAGGGGCTGTTCGCCACGGTCACCAATGTGAATTTTGACGGGGCCGCCCTCCGCAGCCTCATCGAGGAGGTCCGGTCGGAGAAGATAGCTCTGGTACCCAGATGCGCCGAGTGCGGTGCCCCCTGCGGCCGGAATGAGGACTATGACATGGCGCTCCTCTGGGGGGCGGAGGAGGATATCCGTTCCCTGAAGTCCCTGATCCTGTTCGGCATCCGGGGCATGGCCGCCTACGCCTACCACGCCCGGGTGCTGGGGTACCGGAAGGATGAGGTCGACCGCTTCTTCGCCAAGGCCCTGTTTGCCATCGGCGAGGACTGGGGGATGGAGGAGCTGCTGCCCATCGTGCTGGAGGTGGGCCGGCACAACTACACCTGCATGGAGCTGCTGGACCGTGCCAATACCGAGACCTATGGAACACCCGCGCCTACCACGGTGCCCCTGAAGGTGGAGAAGGGGCCGTTCATTGTCATCACCGGCCACGACCTGTATGACCTGAAGCAGCTGCTGGAGCAGACCAAGGACAAGGGGGTCAACATTTACACCCACGGGGAGATGCTCCCGGCCCACGCCTACCCGGAGCTGAAGAAGTACCCCCACCTCAAGGGCAACTTCGGCACCGCCTGGCAGAACCAGCAGAAGGAGTTTGCCGGGCTTCCCGCCCCTATCCTCTTCACCACCAACTGCCTGATGCCCCCCAAGGACAGCTATGCTGACCGGGTGTTCACCACGGAGATGGTGGCCTATCCCGGCGCGGTCCATATCGGCCCTGAGAAGGACTTCACCCCTGTCATTGAGAAGGCGCTGGAGCTGGGTGGTTACGGGGAGGACCGGCAGTTCACCGGGATCAACGGCGGTACCAGCGTGACCACGGGCTTTGGCCACGGGGCGGTTCTCAGCGCGGCGGATCAGGTGGTGCAGGCCGTCAAGGACGGCGCCATCCGGCACTTCTTCCTGGTGGGCGGCTGCGACGGTGCCCGCCCGGGAAGAAACTATTACACGGAATTTGTCAAGCAGGCCCCCAAGGACACCGTCATTCTTACCCTGGCCTGCGGCAAATACCGCTTTAACGACCTCGACTTGGGGACCATCGGCGGCCTGCCCCGCCTGATGGACATGGGACAGTGCAATGACGCCTTCAGTGCCATCCAGGTGGCGGTGGCTCTGGCGGAGGCCTTTGGCTGCGGCGTCAACGATCTGCCTCTGTCCATAGTGCTCTCATGGTACGAGCAGAAGGCGGTCTGCATTCTGCTGACCCTGCTGTACCTCGGCGTGAAGAACATCCGCCTGGGGCCCACCCTTCCGGCATTTATTTCTCCCAACGTGCTGAGCTATCTGGCGGAGCACTACAGCATCGCTCCCATCACCACGCCGGAGGAGGACCTGAGGGCGATCCTTGGCTGACGAGCTGCCCGACGGTACGGATTGGACAGCCGCCATAGGAAAGCCCCTCACAGAAAACGGCGGAGGTACTCCCATTGGGAGCGCCTCCGCCGCTTTCTCATCCACGCTCCCCGTGGAAAAATCTGATAGAAGGCCGCCCTGCGGAGAAGAAAAACTCTCGGTCAGCCCTGTCACGCCATCCCTCTGCCGCATAGATTGAAAGAGAGAACAGCTGACTGGAGGGCAATCTATGGTAACGAATTTTTTCCTTGGCGCAAACAGCAGCGCCGGATTTCAAAGCTTATATGAAGGATTTGTGGATCCGGAAAAATGCAGGGATGTGATGGTCCTAAAGGGAGGCCCGGGAGTGGGAAAATCCTCCTTTATGAAATACATAGGACAGCAGGCAACAGAGCGGGGAGAGGACGTGGAGTATATCTGGTGCTCCGGCGATCCCGACTCCCTTGATGCCGTCCGGCTGGTCAGCCGGGGCGTGGTCGTGGTGGACGGCACCAGCCCGCACGTAGTAGAGCCCCAGTATCCGGCGGCGGTGGACCGGTATGTCAATTTAGGCCAATTCTACCGGGTGGAGGAGCTCAAAGGACTGCGGGAGGCCGTGGTGGAACATACGATGGCCTACAAAGGGGCCTACCGCCGGGCCTACCGGGCGCTGAAGGCCGCCGGAGAGGTGGAAAAGACCCTGCAGGATATTTTGACGGTGGATTACAACAGAGAAAAGCTGGAAAGGCGGACAAAGGGAATCATCGCCCGGGAGATCGGAAAGCAGGGCAGCGGCAGGGGGGAGGTTTCCTACCGCTTTTTAGGCGGCGTCACCTGCCAGGGGGCTATCTGGCGGTTCGACACAGTGGAAGCGCTGGCCAGCCGAATCTATGAGCTGCAGGACGAATGCGGCATCGGGGCGGAGATGCTGGGGGAGATCAGCGCCAGCGCTGTGAGCAGGGGCTATGATGTCATCCTCTGTCCCAATGGCAACCAGCTCCAGCGGATCGAGCATCTGATGATCCCGGAGCTGCGTCTCGCCTTCCTGACCAGCCGGGAGGGGATGTGCTATGAAAAGAAGCCCTACCGCCGGATCCATCTGAACTCCTTGCTCTCTCCGGAAAGAGTGCGGCAGAATAAGGCCCGCTGCAGGTTCCATAGACGGATGCGGGCACTGCTCCTCGAGGAGGGAATCGGCGCCCTTAAGGAGGCAAAGGCCTTCCACGACCAGCTGGAGAGGGTCTATAACCCCCATGTAGACTTTGAGGGAGTCTATGCCCTGGCCCGCAAGGAGTGGGAGCGTGTGGAAAAATGGCTGTAAAGGGAACTCCCTTTTTGCCTGCTGCAGCACAGCGGCAGGGAGAAGAAAAGAAGAGCAGGCGGGTACTTCCCGCCTGCTCGAGCTTTATACAATCTGGTCAGTTCAAGAAATCCTTCAGCTTTTTGGACCGGCTGGGGTGGCGCGTCGTCGCCGCAAGCGCCCTGCCGCTCCCTTCCGCCTTTCGGCAAAAGTTCGCTCGCGCCGCTGCGGCTCCTCTCCCCACAAAACCCGCTGCGCTGGGCTTTTGTGGGGGCCCCGAAAACTGCGCCCTGAAATCCGAGGGAATTTTCGTCTCTTTTAATTGAGGAAATCTTTCAGCTTCTTGGAACGGCTGGGGTGGCGCAGTTTGCGGAGGGCCTTGGCTTCGATCTGCCGGATGCGCTCCCGGGTGACGTTGAACTCCTTGCCCACCTCCTCTAAGGTACGGCTGCGGCCGTCCTCAATGCCGAAGCGGAGCTTGAGCACCTTCTCCTCCCGGGGCGTCAAGGTGCTTAGAACATCCACCAGCTGCTCCTTGAGCAATGTAAAGCTGGCGGCCTCCGAGGGCTCGCTGGCCCCCTCGTCGGGAATGAAGTCACCCAGGTGGCTGTCCTCCTCCTCGCCGATGGGAGTCTCCAGGCTCACAGGCTCCTGGGCAATTTTCAAAATCTCCCGCACCTTCTCCACAGGCATCCCCATCTCGGCGGAGATCTCCTCGGGGGAGGGGTCGTGGCCAAGCTCCTGCAGGAGCTGGCGGGAGACGCGGATGACCTTGTTGATCGTCTCCACCATGTGTACCGGGATACGGATAGTGCGGGCCTGGTCGGCGATGGCCCGGGTAATGGCTTGACGGATCCACCAGGTGGCGTAGGTGGAGAACTTGTAGCCCTTGGTGTAGTCGAACTTCTCCACCGCCTTGATGAGGCCCAGGTTGCCC
>CAJFUI010000010.1 GCA_904420145.1 uncultured Oscillospiraceae bacterium | reverse complement strand
GCCATCGACCTGCGCTCCATGAGCCAGTCCCGCGGCTCCTTTACCTTCCACTTTGTGCGTTACGAGGAGTGTCCTCCCGCAGCCCAGGAGAAGGCCATCGCCGAGGCAAAGGCTCTGGCGGAAGAATAAGCGAATACTTGAAGCCCCCGGCCAGTGGCCGGGGGCTTCTTCGCGGGAGGAGACGGCGAGGTTCGGCGCAAGTGCGCTGGGGACTCGTTGGGGGCGCTCTGCCCCAAGCGCGTTGGGCGCGTAAGGGGAGCATCTCTTTTCTGCCGCGCAGAGGCAATCCGCCGGAGAATAGCAGCGGTTCTATTTTAGTCCCCAGGCTAACAGGCTGGTGGCGCTGATTTTCCGGCATTCCACCCCGTGAAATACCTCGGACAGCAGGGCGGTCAGTTCCTTAGGCGAGTAGAGCCGCACGTCTCCGCCGTGTCCAAAGGGCAGCAGGAGATTCATCAGCTGGCGGAGAGGGATCGGAGCGGTGGTATCTCCAAGGAGAAAGACGCCGCCGGGCCGCAGCACCCGGTGAATCTCCCGCAGAGCGAGGGCAGGGGCGGGGTAGTGGTGAAAAGAGTCGCTGCATACCGCCACGGAGAAATGGCCGCTGGGGAATGGGAGGCGCTCCGCATCCCCCTGCAGGATTTCCGCCTGACTCTCCAGCCTCTGCCGGGCGCGGGCGGTCATCTCACCGGACAGGTCGACGCCGGCACACCGGGTGTCAGGCCAGCGGCGGAGGATCTCCCACAGCAGAGCGCCGGTGCCGCAGCCCACGTCTAAGAGACTGTCGTGGGGAATCTGTCCGATCTGGGAGAGCAGGATCGGATAGAGGGTGCGGGCGTGGGCACCGTAGGAGGCGGTATCATAGGTGGGGGCCTGCCGGTCAAAGCTCTCCTGGGAGAGCTGCTTGTAGTCTCGCATAATTGCTTTCTCCTTACATAAATGAATATTATTCAATAAAGCGGTAAAAGAAGCCGGCGAGAAATCCTTCCCGCCGGAGAGAAGACGGATGGGGGAAACTGGACGGAAGAGAAGGGATGTTCCGCGGGGACGGTTCAGCCCGCCGCCAAAATCAGATCGATATACCGGAGAATCTCCGAGAGCCGCTGGGACAGAGGGAGGTCCCCGGCGCCGATCAGGCCGATCTGGCCGTGGAGCAGAAAGCTGGCCGCCACCTCCGGATAGCGCAGCGACAGCTCGCCGGCCTCATTTGCCGCCTGCAGCTCCTCGGTCACATGGGGGAGCAGAAAGCGGCAGATTTTCAGGCTCAGCTCCTCGTGAAGGGCTTGGTTGCCGGGGGAGTGGTAGAAGGCGCTGTACCGGCTGTTTGTGTCAGAGGACAGAATTCGCTGGGCCATCTCCTGGATCCGTTTCCGAAGGGGCCTGCTTCGATCGTGGATCACAGGCAAAAAGTCCCCGCAGCAGGCGCGCACATACTGCTCCATGGCCTCCTGAAACAGCTTCTGCTTGGAGTCGAAATAGCGGTAGCAGAGTCCCTGGGCAACACCGGCCGCCCGGGCGATATCCCCCATGGAGGTCTCCTCATACCCCTTCTCTGTGAACAGCACCATGGCCACATCCAAGAGCTCCTGCCGGCGAACTTCCGGCGGCTTTACAATCCGTTTCATTTCCTTCACCTCCCAATCAGCATATCATACAAATGAACAAAAGTCAATGAATAAAATTCATTAAAGTGGAGCATAATTAAGACTTGTTCAATTCCACAAAATGCGCGAGGGAAATTCAGCGGCCATTTTTTCCCTGCGGCACTTGCCGGGATGGAGGCAAATCGTGTATAATACTCTGTTAGAAACAAAAGATAGAGAGGGAGCTATCCATGGGAAAAATCGGCTTTGACAACGACCGTTACATAGAGACCCAGTCGGCCCATATCCGAGAGCGCATCGGCCAGTTCGGCGGCAAGCTGTACCTGGAGTTTGGCGGCAAGCTGTTTGACGACTTTCACGCATCCCGGGTGCTGCCCGGCTTTGCGCCGGACAGCAAGATCCGTATGCTGCAGACCCTGAAGGAGGACGTGGAGATTCTGGTGACCATCAGCGCCGTGGACATCGAGAAGAATAAGATCCGCGGGGACCTGGGGATCCCCTATGAGGAGGATGTCCTCCGCCTGATCGATATCTTCCGCTCGCTGGAGCTGTATGTGGGCAGCGTGGTGGTGACCCAGTACAACGGACAGGCCACCGCCGACGCCTTTATGAAGCGGCTGAAAGCCTTGGGTCTCCGGGTCTACCGCCACTATCCCATCCCCGGTTATCCCCACAATATCGAGCTGATTGTCAGCGATGAGGGCTATGGGAAAAACGACTACATCGAGACCAGCCGCTCGCTGGTGGTGGTCACCGCGCCGGGCCCCGGCAGCGGGAAAATGGCCACCTGTCTCAGCCAGCTCTACCACGAGCACAAGCGGGGTATCCAAGCTGGCTACGCCAAGTTTGAGACCTTCCCTATCTGGAACCTGCCCCTTAAGCATCCGGTGAATTTGGCCTACGAGGCGGCCACTGCGGACCTAAACGACGTGAACATGATCGACCCCTTCCATCTCGAGGCCTATGGGGAGACCACAGTCAATTACAACCGGGACGTAGAGATCTTTCCGGTGCTGCGCACCATGTTTGAGACCATGCTGGGCCAGTGCCCCTACAAGTCCCCCACGGACATGGGAGTGAACATGGCCGGTTACTGCATCGTCGACGATGAGGTCTGCCGGCAGGCCTCCAAGATGGAGATCCTCCGGCGCTACTATACCGCGCAGGCCGACCGGCTGCGGGGGAAGGCCGACGACGAGGTGGTGTACAAGCTGGAGCTGCTGATGAAGCAGGCCGGTGTCACGCCGGAGATCTTTCCGGCGGTGGAGGCTTCGCTGCAGAAGGAGAAGGCCACCGGCGCCCCTGCCGGCGCCATGGTGCTGCCGGACGGGGCGGTGGTAACAGGGAAGACCTCCAACCTCCTGGGCGCGTCGGCGGCTCTGCTGCTCAACGCCCTGAAGTACTTGGGGGGCATCGATCCCAAGCTGGACCTGATCAGCAACCAGGTGCTCCGCCCCATCTGCAAGCTGAAGACGGAGAGCCTGGGCAACAAGAATCCCCGCCTCCACAGCGACGAGGTGCTCATCGCCCTGTGTGTCAGCGCTCTGACCAACCCCATCGCTGCCCGGGCCCAGGAGCAGCTTCCCAACCTCCGGGGCTGTGACGCCCACTTCACGGTGATTCTCAGCGACGTGGATGAGAAGCTGTACCGCCGCCTCGGCATGCACGTCAGCTGTGAGCCTAAGTGTGAGCGCCAGCGCCTCTATTTTAAGTAAATGGCTTTCACCCCTGTGTGCAAAAAGCCTGACAGAGTTTATGCCCGCAGGGAAAAATGGTTTGATCTGCTTTCAGCTGCGGCTTGTATGTGGCTGAAAACACTTCTCAGCCTGTGCCCGAGCCACCGAAGTGCTCTTGCAGCAGGCTGTACCGCCATTGCCGGAAAAGGCGGCTGCCTTTTCCGGCAGTCTCTCGCCGCCTATGGGCGGCGAATCTCTTGCAGGAACAGCAGAGGAAAGGATTTTTCCAATGGAAACCATCATTCAAATTCTCGCCCGTGAGCTGGGAAAGGAGCTTCACCACGTGGAGAACGTGGTGAAGCTCATCGACGAGGGCAACACCATCCCCTTTATCGCCCGCTACCGCAAGGAGCTCCACGGCTCCATGGACGACACCGCCCTGCGCACCCTCGCCGACCGCCTGGCCTATCTGCGGGGACTCCAGCAGCGCCGGGAGGAGGTCAAGGGGTCCATCGAGGCCCAAGGGGCGTTGACGGAGGAGCTTTCCGCCGCCATTGACGCTGCCGCCACCCTGGCGGAGGTGGAGGACCTCTACCGTCCCTATAAGCCCAAGCGCCGCACCCGTGCCACGGCGGCCAAGGAGAAGGGGCTGGAGCCCCTGGCGGCGCTGCTCTTCGCCCAGAGTCGAGACTGCCCGCCGCCTGTGGAGGCGGCATCGGCCTATGTGGACCCGGAGAAGGGCGTGGAAACGGCGGAGGAGGCCCTGGCGGGAGCGAACGACATTATCGCCGAGTGGATCTCCGATGACGCTGCTGTCCGCAAGAAGCTGCGGGAGCTGCTCCTCCGGGAGGGACAGCTGCATTCCGCTGCCGCCACGGAGGAGGACAGCGTCTATCGCCTCTACTACGACTTCTGCCAGAGCGTCCGCCGGCTGCAGGGCCACCAGATCCTCGCCATCAACCGGGGGGAGCGGGAGGGCTTTTTGAAGGTGGCCGTGGAGATCGACCGGGACACGGCACTGGTTCAGCTGCGCCGCAGCGTGCTGCGGCCCGGCTCGGCTGCTATGGAGTTTGTCCGCGCTGCAGCGGAGGACGCCTATGACCGTCTTCTTTTCCCCTCGCTGGAGCGGGAGATCCGCGCCTATCTTACCGAGCAGGCCGACGAGGGGGCCATCGGCCAGTTCGCCCTCAATTTGAAGCCCCTTTTGATGCAGCCGCCGGTAAAGGGGCATGTGACTATGGGGCTGGACCCGGGCTACCGCATGGGCTGTAAGGCGGCGGTGGTGGACCCCACCGGCAAGGTCCTTGACACCGCCGTGGTCTACCCCACCCACGGGGAGCGGCAGAAGCAGGAGGCCATCGACCGCCTGAGCGCCATGGTCCGCCGCCACGGCGTCACCCACATCGCCATCGGCAACGGCACCGCCAGCCGGGAGACGGAGCAGATGGCCGTGGAGCTGATCCGCAAAATGGGCGGCGGCCTCAGCTATATGATCGTCAGCGAGGCCGGGGCCTCGGTCTACTCCGCCAGCAAGCTGGCTGCCGAGGAGTTTCCGGAGTACGATGTGAACCTCCGCTCCGCCGTGTCCATCGCCAGGCGGCTGCAGGACCCCCTGGCGGAGCTGGTGAAAATCGATCCTAAGGCCATCGGCGTGGGGCAGTACCAGCACGACATGCCGCCCAAGCGGCTGGACGAGGCCCTGGGCGCGGTAGTGGAGGACTGCGTCAACGCGGTGGGAGTGGATGTGAACACCGCCTCCCCCTCCCTTTTGCAGAAGGTATCCGGCCTCACCGCCGCTACGGCGAAGAACGTGGTGAAATACCGGGAGGAGAACGGGGCTTTCACCTCCCGTCGTCAGCTGCTGAAGGTGCCGAAGCTTGGCCCCAAGGCCTATGAGCAGTGTGCCGGGTTCCTGCGGATTCCGGAGAGCAAGAACGTGCTGGACCGCACCGCCGTCCACCCGGAGAGCTACGCGGCGGCAGAGAAGCTTCTGGAACTGACGGGGTACACCATGGAGGATGTGGCTGCAGGAGGGCTGGAGGAGCTGGAGAGCCGCATGGAGGCCGCCGGGACGGAGAAGCTGTCACAGGCCGCTGGCGTAGGCGTCCCCACTCTCTTGGATGTGGCCAAGGAGCTGCGCAAGCCCGGCAGGGATCCCCGGGACGAGCTGCCGCCCCCCATTCTCCGCACCGATGTGCTGGAGCTGAAGGACCTAAAGCCCGGCATGGTGCTCACCGGCACGGTGCGCAACGTCATCGATTTCGGTGCCTTTGTGGACATCGGCGTCCATCAGGACGGTCTGGTCCACATCTCCGAGGTGTGCGGGAAGTTCATCCGCCACCCCAGCGAGGTGGTGTCCGTAGGGGATGTGGTCAAGGTCATTGTCCTCGGGGTGGATGAGAAAAAGAAGCGCATCAGCCTGAGCATGAAGCAGGTGCCGAAGGAGCAGGCCCAGCCCCAATAACAAAAGCAAAAAACCGCAGTCCGGCTGAGTGTTCAGCCGGACTGCGGTTGCCTTATCAGATGTGCGGCGCCCGTGCCCATCGATATGAAATTCGGGCCCTGTGCCGTCTCCGACGGCGCAGGGCCCCATTTGCCGCGCTTTTGCATCAAAATTGTTTTCGGACATGACATGTGCATGGCCGAAAACACCGATCAGCCCGCAACCGTGGCCGCGCAAGCGGCTGCGCTGCAGCAGGCTGCCATTTGCGCAAAAAAGCGGCAAAGCCGCTTTTTTGAAAGAATAAAATAGGAGGAGGGCCGCCGCGCACCAGACATGCGCGGCGGCCCTTGTATAGAGATGCTTCCGTGGAGAAGCTTGTCCCTGCAAAAATCGGCCGCCCCATGGGGCGAGAGAGGGAGCAGACGCCGCCGTCCTACAGCGGCATCTGCTGGATATTGAGCTCTTCTTTCATAGTGGAGAGGCGGATGATGGTGTTCACCGCCACCACGCCGTCGATATTCTTCAGCGTGTGGGAGAGAAAGTGCTCCAGCTCATCGGTGTCCCGGACTAAAACCTTTAAAAGGTAGTCATTGGGGCCGGCGATAGCATGGCACTCCAGAACGCAGGGGTCCAGAACGATCTGCTCCTGAAAGAAGGTGCTGCGGGATACAGTGGCGATGGTGACGAAGATAAAGGCCATCAGGTGATAACCCGCCGCCTTCCGGCCCACCCGCACCGTGTACTTCTCGATGATGCCGCTCTGCTCCATCTTGCGGATTCGCTCGGACACAGCGGGGACAGAGAGGCTGACTCGCCGGCTGATCTCGGAGGCACTGGCGCGGGCATTTTCTTTCAGGGCTTCGAGAATCTCGCAGTCCAGTTTATCCACTGCGCCACCTCCTTAAAACTTAAGTGAATTGTAAAATAAAAAACTCATTTTGTAAAGATAATTTCGATAAAACAATTAATATTTTTGATAATAACGAAGATACGTTAATAATTTTAGGGAATCTTTTTGAGTTTGGACATTTGCTTTAAAATTTAAAGCAAAATAGGGGGCGCGCTGACCCATATCTGGGATAACGCGCCCCAAATTCTTAAATTTTCACTGCCTGCCTGTCGGGATTTATCCCTTAAAACCGGGACAGGGACTGCTCCTCCGTCATGGCGAAGTATTCATAGCGGATGGAGCCGGACTGGTCCCCCCAAGTGGTATCGATGTGGTAGGTCTGACCATCCAGGGTGGCCACGGTCCAGATGTGGTCCGTTGTGGAGTAGGTGGTGCAGTCAATGCCCTCTAACTTCAGCAGCAGGTTGTAGGCGGCGGTGTAGCCGTCGCACACGGCGCTGCCCATAAAGAAAAGGCTGTAGGCGGTGTGGGATACGGAGTTTTCCATGGCCCGGTAGTCATAGGCGCAGTTTTCACAGATATAGGTGAAGTAGACCCGTGCCTTCTCCATCTCGGACATGCCGGGGGTAATCGAGCCGTTCTCCCACAGCAGGTCGTGGATCCGTATGGCCTCCGCCAGGGTTTCACTCCGAGCGGTGGAGAAGAGGCTCTCCGAGAAAATGCTGGAGTAGAAGCGGAGAGTGACCCGCCCGGTACCAGCGCTGTAGGAACAGGAGACGGCATTGTAACCCTGCTCGATATAGTGGCGAATGGTGTTGAGGTAATCGCTCATCAGGGCCGTAACAGAGGCCTCAGTGACATCGTTCTTGTTTAGCTGCAGTACCAGCGTGCTGCTTCCCCGGGAGAGCATATAGCGGATATTACTGTCCACTGCGGAGAGATCGCCGATCTCATGGCTGCGGCGGAAGGTGCCGGGGGTAACTAAGTCACGGTAGGTCTTGGAAGTGGCGGTGTAGTAGGAGGAGACATCCCAACTCAGCTTGACGCGGAGGGAGGGCTGTACCAGCCGGGTCAGCAGGGCGGCGAACTCGCTGCGGGTGATATGGGTATCCGGCAGGAAAGAGCCAGTAGCATCAGAACCGGTGACAATGCCCCACTTGTACAGCTGAAGAATGTCCTGCTGGTAGGGTGTATAGTCGGTGACATCGGTGATGTAGGCGCGGTTTGCGTAGCCTACGGTGACGGCGGTGGCGTTGATCTCGGTGAACAGTTCCTCCGGCAGGGCCAGGGACATGATATGGGCCGCCTGCGCCCTTGTGACGCTGGTATCCAGCAGGGCGTCAAAGGAGTCGTCCAGAAGCCACAAACTTTTGAGGTAGAGAACGTAGCGGCTGGACCAGTCGCCATCCTCTGCGGCAAAGGTGTTTCCGCCCGCTTCTGCGTCGCCGTACTGGTAGAGGCTGCGGACCCTGGCGGCAAAGCCGATGGCCTCCTCAACGGTGAGATTCTCCTCTACCCCGAAGAGAGTGGCTGTCTGTCCGTTGGTCAGGCCCAGCTCGTACAGGGTGACCACATTACTGTAGAACCAGTCCGAGGTGTCCACGTCCGTGAAACGGCCGTCATAGGTCTGAGAGAGGATGAAGTTGTCTAAGGAGCCGCTGCCTGTCTCCTCGGCGGCGTAGACTGGGAGGCTGATAAGGAGAGCCAGGCACAGCAGCGCCGCGGCCAGCCGTTTTTTCATAGGGGGTCTACCTCTTTTCCTGCGTAAAACGCGTCAGCAGTCAGGGAACGAGAATATCCATATCCTCTAAGGCAAGGTCCTGCTCATAGGGGTTGAAGGAGCTGTTGACCAGCGCCAGGACCTCCTCGGGGTAGAGTATATAGTAGGAGGCGCCCTGGTAGGAGCCGGAGCCGTCTCCCGGGAGAGTGTAGAAGTGGATGTTTTCCATCCCGATCTCCATAGCCTGGGTGCCGATCCACACGAGGTTGCCCACGGAGAGGTCCGTATCCACATAGTTGATGAAGACGTTGGCGTAGGACTGGAGGGTGCTGAGGTTCAGATTGGCCAGCATCTCCTTGGCCACGGTGGTGAGAAAGGCCTGCTGGGTGCCGATGCGGCCGATATCCTCGCTGCCGTAGCCCGTGCCGTCGTTGTTGTGACGGAAGCGCACCACCTTCAGTGCGTCCTCGCCGGTCAGATACTGATAGCCCTTTTGGAAGTGGATGTGGAGGTCTTGGGTGGGGTCGTCGTAATTCATATCAATGGGGACGTCGAAGTAGATCCCGCCGATGGCGTTGATCACCTCCACAAAGCCATCCAGGTCCACGGTGATATAGAAGTCCACCGGGATGCCGAGGAGGTTGGACACCTCCTGCTGC
This sequence comes from uncultured Oscillospiraceae bacterium, assembly GCA_904420145.1. Classification (GTDB taxonomy): domain Bacteria; phylum Bacillota; class Clostridia; order Oscillospirales; family Oscillospiraceae; genus CAJFPI01. The sequence continues at coordinate 10,304 of CAJFUI010000010.1, read as the reverse complement.
AGCCGCTCCACCCCGCCCACGTTATAGGCGGCGTTGAGCTTTTTTACATTCCAGCTGGTATTGATCAGGGTGTCCCGGGGAAGACTAACGGCGTTGATCACGCCGTTCTCCGCGTCAATGGAGACGAGAATGTTGGTGTCGCTGCCGCCATTGTCATCATCCAGACCGGAGGCAAGAATAGTGAAATAGTTCTTCTTCCGAGTAAAGACGGGTTCCGCCGGCTCATCGTTCTCTGTGTCATCTGGGACAGTTTGTCCCACATCGTGCTCGGGGGATTCAGGGTCCGTGTTAATATCCGGGGGCCGCACGATAGCGTGATAGAGTCCATAGATACCGGCGCCGACAAACAGCAGGATACAGAGGATCAGCACGGCGCGCTCCCGCCCGGCGCGCCGTCTATGTTTCTTGCCTGTGGCCATGGGTGAATAGCTCCTTTTACCATAGGCAGGGGGCGCAAACGCCGCGCCCCTGCCGATGTCCCCATCCCGCTGTGAAAAGGGGGAGGGGCAATATTGCGGGCATTATAGCACAAAAGCCGGGCGGATACAAGGAGAAGGGGGAATCTGTCAACATTTGTTTTCGATTTGTTCACAAGTTGTTACCGCCGCTGTTACCGTTTTGTTCCAAAAGCAGCTGGCGGATCTCCACTAACAGGGCATTCTGCTGCTGCAGCATCTGGATCAAGTACTGCGTATCCGGGGAAAAGGTACAGCATCGGACGGTGATGGGGTGGGGGTAGCGCTTCACCGGTGCCTCAGGGCGGGGAGCGGGCCGCCCCTCCTGCACAGGGCGGCGGGCACGGGAACGGGAACAGGACATGGAAAAACCTCCGTTTCTGCATATTCTGTCATAGCTTATGCGTTTTTCCATGAAGACGTGCCAAAAAGAGCTCGTCCTCTTCCGCTTTTGGGAAAAGGGGGCGATTACTCGCCCCCGCGGTATTTTTTCCGTGTGGCGATTCCGCCCCGGATATGGCGCTGGGCCTTGTTCTCCTCTAAAACAGCCTTTACCTGAAGGTACAAACTTCGATTATACAGCGGAAGGCGCTCACTGAGGTCCTTGTGGACGGTGCTTTTGCTGATGCCGAATTTCTGCGCGGCGGCGCGGACTGTGGCTTGGTTCTCTACAATATACACTGCCAGCTGCTGCGCGCGCTCCTCGATGTTTCCCTTCAATCCATAACACTCCCCCACCTCTTGTTGGTCCATCCTATGCGCGCCGCAGCGCCGATATGATAGGGAAGGCTTCGTGGGAGAAGGAAGAAGAGCAAAATGGGGAGATTTTTCAGAAAAGAGCCCGCCGGCGGGGAATCGTTCACCAAAATTTTACATCCTTCCCTTGCAGCAGTGTCCCCTTTGCGGTACAATGACAAGCATGAAACAAAACGGACCCTGCAGCCCAGAGGATGTGTGCCATATTTTTGGGGAAGGGGCCCGCTTTTTCCGGCGGGAGAGAGCGTGGCTGCTGGGCGGCGAGGCGGAAAAGGGAGGTCTATCATGAAGCATAAGGGAACTGTGAAGGCGCTGCTGTGTACGGCCGGTGCCGTGACTGCGGGTCTCACCGCCGCTACGGCAGTGGCCTTCCGTGCAGCGGTGCCCCGCCGGGACCGGACGGAGGAGGAGTGGGACCGCTATTTGGACGGAAAAAAGTGGCACGCCCACGCCGAGGAGATCCGGCGGGAGATCGCATGGTTTCGCCGGCAGGAGACCGAGGAGGTCTCCATCCGCTCCAAGGACGGGCTGCGGCTGCGGGGCACCTATTTGGAGGCCCCCAACGCCCGGGCCTGCATGCTGCTGTGCCACGGCTTTCGCTCATGGGCGCTGCTGGATTTCTCCTTGGTGCTGCGGCTGTTCTATGAGAACGGGTGCAGCGTACTGCTGATCGACCAGCGCGCCCACAACCGCAGCGAGGGGAAGTATATCGGCTACGGCATTTTGGAGCGATACGACTGCCAGCAGTGGGCGTGGTTTCTCCACGCCAAGTTAGGCGGGCGTCTGCCCATTTTCCTCGAGGGGGTCTCCATGGGCGCCGCCACAGTGATGATGGCCTCAGAGCTGCCCCTGCCCAAAAGCGTGGTGGGGGTCATCGCCGACTGCGGCTACAGCTCCCCGTGGGACGAGCTGCGCCACTGTATGAAGCGCTGGTACCACCTGCCCGCCTTTCCGGTGCTCCACCTGCTGGACCTCTCCTGTAAGGTGGCGGCGGGCTACAGCCTGCGGGATGTCTCCAGCGCCCAGGCCCTGTCCCACAGCCGCCTGCCGGTGCTCTTTATCCACGGCGGCGGAGACGACTTTGTGCCGGCGGACATGACGGCGGAGAACTATGCGGCGGCCATGGGGGAGAAGCGGCAGGTGATCATTGAGGGGGCGGCCCACGCCCTGAGCTATGTGACCGACCGGAAGCGCTGCACCGAGGAGGTGCTAAGCTTTATCAACACCTATGCGGAGGGGTACCATGGCGCATAAGAAATTGAAGCTGCTGTATATCGCCCGGTTTTTGATGGAGCAGACCGACGAGGCCCACACCGCCACGGTGAAGGACATCATCCGCTATTTAGAGCAGCTGGGGATCCCGGCGGAGCGCAAGGCCATCTATGACGACCTGGAGCTTCTGGAGTACTTCGGCATGGACATTGTCCGCACCAAGACGAAAACCTACAACCTCTACCTCGGCAGCCGGGAGTTTGAACTGCCGGAGCTGAAGCTGCTGGTGGACGTGGTGCAGGCCTCCCCCTTTTTGACGGCGAAGAAGAGCCTGCAGCTCATAGAGAAGTTAGAGAAGCTCACCAGCCGCCCCCAAGGGGCCCAGCTGCGCCGTCAGGTCTATGTCATCAACCGCGTTAAAACCTCCAACGAGCAGCTCTACTACCATATCGACGGCATCAATGAGGCCATCAGCGCCAACCGGAAGATCACCTTCCGCTACTTTGACTGGGATGTGGGCGGTCAGCGGCGCTACCGCCATGAGGGCAGATGGTACCTGGTCAATCCTGTGGCGCTGTGCGTGGAGAAGAACTACTATCTGATCGCCTATGAGGAGGAGCGGGGCTATGTCCACTACCGGCTGGACCGGATGAGTGAGCTGCAGGTGGCGGAGCAGGAGCGGGATGCCCTGCCCCGGGAATTTGACCTGGCCGCCTATGTGCGGGGCATCTTCGACATGTACCACGGTGAGAGCGCCATGGTGACCTTGGAGATGGACCGACAGCTGCTGAACGCGGCGGTGGACCGCTTCGGCAGCGACGCCCATATCCGCGCCGGGGAGGCGGGGCGGGTGATCGTCAGTGCGGAGGTGGAGGTGAGCCCCACCTTCCTCAGCTGGGTCATGGGCTTTGGCAGCAAGATGCGCATTCTCTCCCCGGACTCCGCCCGGCAGGCGCTGGTGAAGCTCTGCAAGGAGACGCTGGAACAGTATACATAGCGGACGAAAGAAATATTAAAACCACGGCGCGGGTGCGGGAATTGCATGCGCGCTTTTTCCTTGTCCTGCCAGGAAAGAACCGGGGAAATTCGGGGAAAAATAGAAATGGGGAAGATTCTTCTTGACAAATTAAATTCCTACATTATAATAGGAATTGCGAGGTGAGAAAAATGAAGGTATCCACAAAGAGCCGGTATGCGCTGCACTTGATGCTGGCTCTGGCGCTCCATGAGGATCAGAATCTGTCCGTGAAGACGGTGGCCGCCATGGAAGGAATCAGCGAAAAATACTTGGAACAGGTGATCCCTATCCTGATTCGCAGCGGCTATGTCAAAAGCGTGCGGGGTGCCAAGGGAGGCTACCATCTGACCAAGGCCCCTGACGACTATACTGTGGGGATGATCCTGCGGACGGTGGAGGGCAGCATCGCGCCGGTCTCCTGTCTGGATGACGCGGTGAACCAGTGCGCCCACTGCCGGGAGTGCGTGACGCTGGACCTGTGGGAGCAGGTGGACAAGGCCATCGCTAATGTGGTGGACCACGTGACACTGGCCGACCTTGTGGATAAGCAGCACCGGATTGAAAAGCGCCGCCGCGCCCAGCGGAAGGCAGCGAACACAGAAGCAACAAATCCTATTTCCCAATAGGAGAATAGGAATAAAGATAAGGGAAAGGACGTATTAGGCTATGTTTGTATATGCAGACAACGCGGCGACCACCGCCGTCAGCGAGACGGCGATCAACGCGATGACAAAGGCCCTGCGGGAGACCTACGGCAACCCCTCCAGCCTCCACCAGAAGGGGCGGGAGGCCAGTGCCGCCCTGCGGCAGGCCAGAGAGACTATGGCGAAATATTTGGGGGCCGAGAGCCGGGAGATCTACTTCACCGGCTGCGGCACCGAGTCAGACAACTGGGCCCTGCGTTATGCCGCCAAGGCCGGCGCCGCCAAGGGCAAAAAACATATCATCTCCACTCCCATTGAGCACCACGCCATTCTCCACACCTTGGAGGACTTGGAGAAGGACGGCTTTGAGGTGACGCTGCTGCCGGTCTATGACAACGGCATCGTCCGTGTGGAGGATCTGAAAAACGCCATCCGGGAGGATACCTGCTTGGTGAGCGTCATGTACGCCAACAACGAGATCGGCTCCATTCAGCCCATTGCCGAGATCGGCAAGGTCTGCCGGGAGCGGGGGGTGCTCTTCCACACTGATGCGGTGCAGGCCGCCGGCCATCTGCCCATCAACGTGGTGGAGCAGAACATCGACATGCTCTCCCTCTCCGGCCACAAGTTCCACGCCCCCAAGGGCGTCGGCGCCCTCTACTGCCGCCGGGGCATCCCCATCCAGCCCTTTATCTACGGCGGTGCCCAGGAGCGTGGCAAGCGGGCTGGCACCGAGGCGCTGCCCAGCATTATCGCCATGGCCGCGGCCTTCGCCGAGAGCTGCGAGCACATGGAGGAGAATATGGCCCGGGTGAGCAAAATGCGGGACCGCCTGATTGCGGGACTCAAGCAGATTCCCTTCTCCCGCCTCACCGGGGACGAGACCAACCGCCTGCCGGGTATGGTCAGCTTCTGCTTCGAGGGCATCGAGGGGGAGAGCCTGCTGCTGCGTCTTGATATGGCGGGGATCTGCGCCAGCTCCGGCAGCGCCTGCACCAGCGGGTCTCTCGATCCCAGCCATGTGCTGCTGGCCATCGGCCTCCCCCACGAGATTGCCCATGGCTCTCTGCGGCTGAGCCTGTGTGAGTACAACACCGAGGAGGAAGTGGACTATATTCTCCAGCAGGTGCCCCAGGTGGTGCGCACCCTCCGGGAGATGAGTCCTGTCTGGGCCCGGATGATGGAGCAGTACCCCAACCCCTACAAGGATTGACCACTATTATATAATAAGGTAAGCGAGATAAAGAAAGGAAGTACCCAGTATGGCAATGGAATATAGCGAGAAAGTCATGGAGCATTTCGCCCACCCCCATAATGTGGGCGTGATCGAGGACGCCGACGGCGTCGGCGAGGTGGGCAACGCCAAGTGCGGCGATATTATGAAGATGTTTCTGAAGGTGGATGACGGCATCATCACCGATGTGAAGTTTCAGACCTTCGGCTGCGCCTCCGCCATCGCCACCAGCTCCATCGCCACCGATATGATTAAGGGCCAGCCCATCAGCGAGGCGCTGAAGCTGACTAATCAGGCGGTGGTGGAAGCTCTGGACGGCCTGCCGGCGGTGAAGGTCCACTGCTCGGTGCTGGCGGAGCAGGCCATTAAGGCGGCCATCGCGGACTATTATAAACGCCAGGGGATCGACAACGACCTTAGCCGCTGCGCCGACTGCGAGGGCTGCTGCGGCCACGACCACGGCGCTGAGGAAGAGGATTGAGCCTTTTTGGAGAACACCCTGCTCTCTTTCAACTGTATAAGACTCCGTGCCAGCGGCACGGAGTTTTATATTTTCGGGCAGCGGGAATAATTTGTCATCCTAACCAAAATAATAGAAATAAATTGATCAAAAAAAGAGAAAAAACTCTTGACAAATTCTGCTGTATCCTGTATGATAGTCAAGCTTGCGTTGGGCATACTGTGCCCTTCGCACCCTGCGATGATGCGGGAGATTGCGGCTTACGCCGGTAACTTCCGCGGAGTATGTCCGATAATCGGGCGGCTGAGAGTGCTCTTTTCGCGGCGTAGATCGCCGTGCCATGGGGCAATACCGGCCTTTTTGCGCCGGTATTTCTTATGAGCAGGAATGATACGCACGGATAAGCGGAAAGAAAAAGCTCTCGCCGTACAGAGTAAGGTCAGACGCAAATTACTTTGTACCAAATTATGGAGGAAGACCAAATGGCAAAAGAAATGATTCGCATTCGCCTGAAGGCCTATGACCATCAGGTCATCGACCAGTCCGCTGAGAAGATCGTGGAGACTGCCAAGCGCACCGGCGCCGCCGTGTCCGGCCCCATCCCCCTGCCCACCAAGAAGGAGGTTGTTACCATCCTCCGCGCCGTCCATAAGTATAAGGACAGCCGTGAGCAGTTTGAGCGCCGCACCCACAAGCGTCTCATTGATATCACCAATTCCAATCCCAAGACCGTCGAGGCCCTGATGGCTCTTGAGCTGCCCGCCGGCGTGGAGATTGAGATCAAGCTGTAAGGTCCCAACAGCCCGCCGTGGCCGAGACGGCCGCCGGGAGTCCGGCGTGAAGCTCGGAGCGCAAGCGGAGAGTTCCCGCAGGGGCGATTCATTCGCCCCGAGGATGTGAAATCTGAGGGGGCCCCGGAAAGGCGAAGCCTTTGTGGGGATGGCCCTGATGGCTCTTGAGCTGCCCGCCGGCGTGGAGATTGAAATCAAGCTGTAAGGCCCATAGAGGAAGCCTTGCAAAAGCCTCACAGTGTTTCGCTGTTACAGCGACAAAGAGGTGAGGGTGCTTTTTGAGGGGATACCCTTTCAAAAGGCACGTGGCGGTTTGCGAGTGCGCAAGCGTGTGCGGCAAACCGCAGACTGTATTCAAAAAGGCACAGATGCTTTTTTGAACTTAACTTTCGCTACCCATCAGTCCGCTGACTTGCGTGAGGCGGACGGGGTCATGTCGGCAGAGCAATAGGGGGGACCCAATGCCCCGCCTACCTATGTCGACCAATAACCTGTAAGGAGGAATACACATTGAAAGCGATCATCGGTAAGAAAGTTGGCATGAGCCAGATCTTCGACGCCGACGGCAAGGTGATCCCGGTTACTGTAATTGAGGCCGGTCCCTGCGTCGTGGTGCAGAAGAAGACTGCTGAGAAGGACGGCTACACCGCGGTGCAGCTGGGCTTCGAGGATGTCTCTGAGCGCAAGCTGACTAAGGGCGAGCAGGGCCACCTCAGCAAGGCTGGCGTCTCCCCCAAGAAGTATCTCAGAGAGTTTGACCTGGACGCCGAGCTGAACGTGGGCGACATCATCAAGGCCGACACTTTTGCAGAGGGTGACCATGTGGACGTCACCGGAACCAGCAAGGGTCATGGCTACGCCGGCGTCATCAAGCGCCACGGCGCCCACCGCCTGAAGGAGACCCACGGTACCGGCCCTGTCCATCGTCACGCCGGCTCTATGGGTTCTGGTACAGATCCCAGCCGGATTTTCAAGGGCAAGATCGGCGCCGGCCACATGGGCGTGGATCAGGTGACCATTATGAATCTGGATGTTGTGAAGGTTGATCCTGAGCTGAACATGCTGGTGATCCGGGGCGCCGTTCCCGGACCCAAGGGCGGCCTTGTGACCATCCGTACCACCAAGAAGACCATTCTGGAGAAGCACGGCGAGGCCGGCATCAGCGTCAACCCGCAGAAGGCTTCCGCCCGCGTCAATCCCCAGAAGGCCTCTGCGCGTAATAAATAAGGGAAAGGAGAGTGCTTGAAATGTCTACTGTGAAAGTTTTGAATATGTCCGGCGCCAGCGTCGGCGAAGTAGAACTGAGCGCCGCTGTTTTCGGCATCGAGCCCAACATGGCGGTTGTTCATGAGGCAGTGAAGAACCATCTGGCAAACTGCCGGCAGGGTACTCAGTCCGCCCTGACCCGCGCGGAAGTGTCCGGCGGCGGCAAGAAGCCTTGGCGTCAGAAGGGAACCGGCCATGCCCGTCAGGGCAGCACCCGCGCTCCCCAGTGGACCCACGGCGGCATCGTGTTCGCCCCCAAGCCCCGCAGCTATCGCTATGTGCTTAACAAGAAGGTGAAGAGACTGGCTCTGAAGTCCGTTCTCTCTGCCAAGGCCGCTGAGGGCAGCATCATTGTGGTGGACAGCATTGCCATGGACGCCATCAAGACCAAGGACTTCCGCGCCTTCCTGGACGCTGTGAAGTGTGACGGTAAGGCTGTGGTGATTACCCCCGAGGTCCGGGAGACCGTGGTCAAGTCCGCCCGCAACATCCCCGGTGTCATGACCACCACCGCCAAGATCCTGAGCGTTTATGACCTGCTGAACGCCAAGTATCTGGTGATCGACCAGGCTGCCCTGGCTATCATCGAGGAGGTATTTGCGTAATGACTGCTTACGATATCATCATCCGCCCCATTATCACGGAGCGCTCCATGGCCAGCGTGGCTGACAAGAAGTATGTTTTTGAGGTGGCTCCGTCCGCCGGCAAGATCGAGATCAAGAAGGCCGTCGAGGAGATTTTCGGCGTCAAGGTTGCCAAGGTCAACACCATGAACGTCAAGGGCAAGGCCAAGCGCCTCGGCGCTGCCCGCCCGGGCCGCACCAAGGATTGGAAGAAGGCCATCGTTCAGCTGGCGGAGGATTCCAAGACCATCGAGATCTTCGAGGGTATGGTATAAGGGAGGAAACTGAAACATGTCTATTAAAACTTTTAAGCCGACCACACCTTCCCGGCGGCATATGACGGTTTCCGGCTTCGACGGCATCGACAAGAAGGCCAAGCCTGAGGCCAGCCTGACGGAGGTCCTGAAGAAGCACGCCGGCCGCAATAGCTACGGCCGCATCACCGTCCGCCACCGGGGCGGCGGCAACAAGCGGAAGTACCGCATCATCGATTTCAAGCGGGACAAGATGGATATGGAGGCCACCGTGCTGCGCTTGGAGTACGATCCCAACCGCAGCGCCAACATCGCCTTGGTCCAGTATGCCGACGGCGAGAAGCGCTATATTCTGGCCCCTGTGGGTCTGACTGTCGGTGATAAGGTGCTCTCCAGCGCCAGCGCCGATATCAAGCCCGGCAACTGCCTGCCCATCAGCAACATCCCCGTGGGTACTGTGATCCACAACGTGGAGATGCACCCCGGCAAGGGCGGCCAGCTGGTCCGCAGCGCTGGCGCTGCCGCCCAGCTGATGGCTAAGGAGGGCGGCGACGCCCAGATCCGTATGCCCTCCGGCGAGGTGCGTATCGTCCGCCTCAACTGCAAGGCCACCATCGGTCAGGTGGGCAACCTGGAGCATGAGAACGTCCAGATCGGCAAGGCCGGCCGCAAGCGCCACATGGGCTGGCGGCCCACCGTCCGCGGCTCCGTTATGAACCCCTGTGACCACCCCCACGGCGGCGGCGAGGGCAAGAGCCCTGTCGGACGTCCCGGCCCTGTGACTCCTTGGGGCAAGCCCGCTCTCGGTTACAAGACCCGCAAGACCAAGAACCCCACTGACAAGTTCATTGTCAAGCGCCGCAATGCGAAGTAAGGAGGTCAACTGAAGATGAGCAGAAGTGTGAAAAAAGGCCCCTTCATTGCCCCCGAGCTGTTGAAGAGAGTCGAAGAGATGAACCAGAGCGGCAAGAAGACCGTTCTGAAGACTTGGAGCCGCAGCTCCACTATCTATCCCGCCTTTGTGGGCCATACCATCGCCGTGTACGACGGCCGCAAGCACGTGCCTGTCTACATTCAGGAGGACATGGTGGGCCACAAGCTGGGCGAGTTTGCCCCCACCCGGACCTTCCGCGGCCACGCCAAGGGCAAGTAAGAAAGGAGGATGCAGAATATGGAAGCAAAAGCCTATTTGAAATATCTCCGCATCTCTCCCCGCAAGGTGCAGATCGTTGTGGATCTCATCCGCGGTAAGGATGTGGGAACCGCCATGGCCATTCTGATGCAGACCAACAAGGCTGCAGCCGAGCCTATGATGAAGCTCCTCAAGAGCGCCGTGGCCAACGCGGAGAACAACTTCAACATGGATGTGGAAAAGCTCTATGTCAGCGAAGTGTTCGCCACCCCCGGCCCCATTCTCAAGCGCATTATGCCCCGGGCGCAGGGCCGTGCCTATCGTATCAACAAGAGAACCTCTCACGTCACCCTCGTCGTGGCGGAGAAGGCTTAAGGAGGGAGACAGTTTATGGGACAGAAAGTTAATCCCCACGGCATGCGCGTGGGCGTCATCAAGGACTGGGACTCCCGCTGGTAT
>CAJFUI010000009.1 GCA_904420145.1 uncultured Oscillospiraceae bacterium | reverse complement strand
TAAGTTGGTTACTTCATAACCGAAATGCGCCTGTGCGCAGACTTGTGAAACGGTCAATAAGAGTAGTAAAAGTATAATTGCTATATAGACTCTGATTATCCCGTCTGATTGGAACCTCCCCTTTCTCCCCTGCATGACTGAAGCCGTCAGCTTTTTGATGGATCTCTGCGGCGGCAGGCGGGAAATAGGATTTTTGTCAGGTAAAAACGCAAGCTGTGCAGAAAGCACGGCTTGCGTTTTTTGTCTTATGGGTGGCCAGCGGAAGGGGGAATTTCATTGAAACTCAGCCGAACTCGTCTGGACCAGAGCCGGGCGCCCATCTATGAGGCTCTGGAGAACTTTCGGAAAATGCGGGTGGTTCCCTTCGACGTGCCCGGGCACAAGCGGGGCCGGGGCAACCCGGAACTGACCGCCTTTTTAGGGCAGCAGTGCGTGGGGGTGGACGTCAACAGCATGAAGCCCTTAGACAATCTGTGCCATCCGGTGTCGGTGATCCGGGAGGCGGAGGAACTGGCTGCCGATGCCTTCGGCGCGGCCCACGCCTTTTTGATGGTGGGCGGCACCACCAGCTCGGTACAGAGCATGGTGCTGACCGCCTGCAAGCGGGGGGATGAGATCATCCTGCCCCGCAACGTCCACCGCAGCGTCATCAACGCCTTGGTCCTCTGCGGCGCCATCCCCGTATACGTCAACCCGGAGGTGGACCAGCGGCTGGGGATCTCCCTGGGCATGCAGCGGGAGCAGGTGGCCAAGGCCATCGCCGAGCACCCTAATGCCGTGGCGGTGCTGGTGAACAACCCCACCTACTACGGCGTGTGCAGCGACCTGCGCTCCATCGTCAAGATGGCCCACGACGCCGGTATGCGCTGTCTCGTGGACGAGGCCCACGGCGCCCCCTTCTACTTCGGCAACGGCCTGCCGGTCTCCGCCATGGCGGCGGGGGCGGACATGGCCGCCGTGTCCATGCACAAGAGCGGCGGCAGCCTGACCCAGTCCAGCCTGCTGCTGGTGGGGCCCAACATCCACGCCGGCTATGTGCGGCAGATCATCAATCTGACCCAGACCACCTCCAGCAGCTATCTGCTCATGTCCAGCTTGGACATCAGCCGCCGCAACCTGGCCCTCCGGGGGCGGGAGGTGTTCCATCAGGTGGCCGACATGGCCGAGTACGCCCGGCAGGAGATCAACGCGGTGGGGGGCTACTACGCCTTCGGCCGGGAGCTGATGAACGGCAACTCGGTGTTTGACTTCGACATCACCAAGCTCAGCGTCCACACCCTGGACATCGGCCTCGCCGGCATCGAGGTCTACGATATCCTCCGGGATGAGTACGACATTCAGATCGAATTCGGCGACATCGGCAATATTCTGGCCTACCTCTCCATGGGGGACCGTCCTCAGGAGTTGGAGCGGCTGGTCAGCGCCTTGGCGGAGATCCGCCGCCGGTACCAGACCGACGGCACCGGCCTTCTGAGCCAGGAGTACATCGACCCCGTGGTGGTCACCAGCCCCCAGGAGGCCTTCTATGCTGAGAAAATCAGCCTCCCCCTCTCCGAGAGCGAGGGGCGGGTGTGCAGTGAGTTTGTCATGTGCTATCCCCCGGGGATTCCCCTTTTAGCCCCCGGGGAACGGATCACCGCGGAGATCTTAGAGCATATTCAGTACGCCAAGGAGAAGGGCTGCAGCATGACCGGCTCCGAGGATCCGGACCTCAACCGGATCAACGTGCTGGCATGAGAGGAGGGAAATCCAATGGAAATGTGGTTTAGTGAATTTCATACGCCGGATGTGCAGCACAGCATCCGGGTGGACCGGCATCTCTACTCCAAGCAGAGCAAGTATCAGCGCATCGACATCTTTGAGACGCCGGAGTTCGGCCGCGTCCTGACGCTGAACGGAAACGTGATGCTGACGGAGCGGGATGAGTTTATCTACGACGAGATGATTACCCACGTGCCCATGGCGGTGCACACCGGCATCAAGGACATCTTAGTCATCGGCGCCGGGGACGGCGGGGTGGTCCGGGAGCTGACCCGGTACGACCGGGTGGAGCGTATCGACCTGGTGGAGATGGACCCCCAGGTGGTGGAGGCCTGCCGCACCTATCTGCCCAGCAACGCCTGCCGGATGGACGACCGGCGGGTCCACATCTACTTTGAGAACGCCCTGAAGTTTATCCGCCAGTGCGAGGGGATCTACGATCTCATCATTGTGGACTCCACCGACCCCTTCGGCCCCTCGGAGGGTCTCTTCACCCGGGAGTTCTACGGCAGCTGCTACAACGCCCTGCGGGAGGACGGCATCATGGTCAACCAGCAGGGCAGCCCCTTCTATGCCGAGGACGCCAACGCCATGCAGCGCAGCCACAAGCGCATTGTCAGCACCTTCCCCATCAGCCGGGTGTACCAGGCCCACATCCCCACCTACGCGGCGGGATACTGGCTCTTTGGCTTTGCCAGCAAGAAGTACCACCCCATCGACGATCTGAACGCCGAGGCCTGGAAGGCCCTGAACCTCCACACCCGGTACTACACCACAAGGCTCCATGTGGGCGCCTTCTGGCTGCCGGCGTTTTTGGAGGAGATGCTGGAGGAGGTGGAGGAGTAGGCCTATGCTGCAGCCCAATATCGAGACCTTTATCGGCTGTGACGCCGGCTACGCCGAGGCGGACATCGTCCTCTACGGCGCCCCCTTCGACTCCACCACCAGCTTCCGCCCCGGCGCCCGGTTCGGTCCCGCCGCCATGCGCCACGAGAGCTTTGGTCTGGAGACCTACAGCCCCTATCAGGACGCCGATCTTACTGATTGCGCCGTGTTTGACAGCGGGGACCTGGAGCTGTGCTTTGGCAATCCGGAGGCGGCCCTCGCCGACATCGAGGGGCGGGCGGCGGAGATCCTGCGGGACGGGAAGCTCCCCGTGCTCCTTGGCGGGGAGCACCTTGTCACCCTGGGCGCCGTGCGGGCCGCGGCAAAGCGGCATCCCGACCTCCATATCGTCCACTTTGACGCCCACGCCGACCTCCGGGACGACTACCTAAGCGCCCAGCTCAGCCACGCCTGTGTCCTCCGGCGCTGCCACGACCTGCTGGGGGACGGAAGGATCCACCAGTTCTGCATCCGCAGCGGGGAGCGGGAGGAGTTTCGCTTCGCCCGGACCCATACGGACTTTCATCCCTTCGGCTTTGACGGCTTGGCCGAAGCGGCAGAGGCCCTGCGGCGGGAGGGGGTCCCGGTCTACCTCACCATCGACCTGGACTGCCTGGACCCCGCGTCCTTCCCGGGCACCGGCACGCCGGAGGCCGGCGGCGTCACCTTTTTGGAGCTTCTGAAGGCCATCCGCACCGTCTGCACCGCCAACGTGGTGGCCGCCGACTTAAACGAGCTCGCCCCGGCTTTAGACCACAGCGGCGTCTCCACCGCCACCGCCTGCAAGGTGCTGCGGGAGCTGCTGATCGCCCTCACCCGGAAGGGTTTCAACCTATAGATAAAAATAAATTTGACAAAAGGAGACCATACCATGAGCAGAGTGCTTGTTATCGGCTGCGGCGGCGTCGCCTCCGTGGCCATCCACAAATGCTGTCAGGTGAGCGAGGTGTTCACCGAGCTGTGCATTGCCAGCCGCACCAAGTCCAAGTGCGACCAGCTGGCCGCCCAGCTTGCCCCTAAGACCGCCACCAAGATCACCACCGCCCAGGTGGACGCCGACGATGTGCAGCAGGTCATCGACCTGATCCGGTCCTACCAGCCGGACCTGGTCATGAACATCGCTCTTCCCTACCAGGATCTGACCATTATGGACGCCTGCCTGGCCTGCGGCGTCAACTACATGGACACCGCCAACTACGAGCCTGAGAACACCGACGACCCGGTGTGGCGCGCCGCCTATGAGAATCGCTGCCATGAGGCTGGCTTCTCCGCCTACTTCGACTACAGCTACCAGTGGGCCTATCGCAAGAAGTTTGAGGAGGCCGGCCTCACCGCCCTTCTGGGCTGCGGCTTTGACCCGGGCGTCACCCAGGCCTACTGCGCCTATGCCAAAAAGCACGAGTTCGACACCATCGACACCATCGACATCTTGGACTGCAACGGCGGCGACCACGGCTACCCCTTTGCCACCAACTTCAACCCCGAGGTGAACCTGCGGGAGGTCTCCGCCCCGGGCAGCTACTGGGAGAATGGCCGCTGGGTGGAGATTCCCCCCATGAGCATCAAGCGGGAGTACGACTTCGATCAGGTGGGAGAGAAGGACATGTACCTGCTCCACCACGAGGAGATCGAGAGCCTGGCGCTGAACATCCCGGAGGTCAAGCGCATCCGCTTCTTTATGACCTTCGGCCAGAGCTACTTAGACCACATGCGCTGCCTCGAGGATGTGGGGATGCTCTCCACCACGCCGGTGGAGTTTGAGGGGCACCAGATCGTGCCCATTAAGTTCCTCAAGGCCCTGCTGCCCGACCCCGCCAGCCTCGGCCCCCGGACCCGCGGCAAGACCAACATCGGCTGCATCTTTACCGGCAAGAAGGACGGCAAGGAGAAGACCTACTACATCTACAACGTCTGCGACCACCAGGCCTGCTACCGGGAGGTGGGCAGCCAGGCCGTCAGCTACACCACCGGTGTGCCCGCCATGTGCGGCGCGCTGATGCTGCTGACTGGCCAGTGGAATAAGAAGGGCGTTTACACGGTGGAGGAGTTCGATCCCGATCCCTTCCTGGATGCCTTGGACAAGTACGGCCTGCCTCGGAGCGAGAACCGCGCGCCGGTGCTGGTGGAGTGATGGGAGCGCCCCAGGCGGGGGATCCCCGTTCCCCCTTCGCCCTCTTAAGCGGCAGGACCCCGGAGGAGCTCTTCGGTCAGCTGCCCACCCCCTGCTATATCTTAGATGAGGCCGCTCTCTGCCGCAACGGTGAGATCCTCGCCGGCGTGGCAAAGCGCACAGGCTGTAACATCCTGCTGGCCCAGAAGGCCTTCTCCAACTTCAACCTGTACCCGGTCCTCGCCCCCTATCTGGCCGGCACGGAGGCCAGCGGCCTCTACGAGGCCCGCTTAGGGGCGGAGGAGATGCCGGGGAAGGAGGTCCACGTGTTCTGCGCCGCCTACCGGCAGGAGGACTTCCCGGAGCTGCTGCGGTATGCGGACCACATTGTGTTCAACTCCCCCCGGCAGCTGGAGAAGCTCGGCCTGGCGGCCAAGGCCGCCGGAAAGAGCGTAGGTCTGCGCATCAATCCCGAGTGCTCCACCCAGGAGGGCCACGGCATCTACGACCCCTGCGCCCCGGGCAGCCGCTTGGGCACCACCCGGGCCCAGTGGGATGCGGCCATGACGCCATCGCTCATCGGCCTCTTAGACGGCCTTCACTTCCACACCCTGTGCGAACAGGACGCGGACGCGCTGGAGCGCACCCTTGAGGCGGTGGAGGCGGGTTTTGGGGATGTACTGGGCGCCATGAAGTGGCTCAACTTCGGCGGCGGCCACCACATCACCCGCCCCGGCTACGACATTCCCCTGCTGGAGCGGTGCATTCGGCGGACCCAGGAGTGCTGGGGCGTGCGGGTGTACTTGGAGCCCGGGGAGGCCTGTGCCCTGAATGCGGGCTATCTGGCCGCCCGAGTGCTGGACGTACTGCAAAATGGAGAGACATGCCTCGCTATTTTGGACGCCAGCGCCGCCTGTCACATGCCGGACGTGCTGGAGATGCCCTATTGCCCGCCTCTGTACGGCGGCGGCGAGCCGGGAGAGGCCCCCTTTACCTACCGCTTAGGGGGACCCACCTGCCTCGCCGGGGATGTCATCGGCGACTACAGCTTTGACGGCCCTCTCAGGGAGGGGGAGCTGCTCCTCTTTGGGGATATGGCCATCTACACCACCTGCAAAAACAACACCTTTAACGGCATGCCCCTGCCGGCCATCTATGTCCGCCGGGAGAACGGCGCCATCGCGTGCCTGCGCTCCTTCGGCTATGAGGATTTTAAGGGGCGCCTCGGCAGATAGGATCTCCGGGAGGTTTTTTGAAAGCTTTAAGGCCGCAGAGCCCCAAGTGGGGCCCTGCGGCCTGTATTTTGGACCTATGCGGGGAACGGACTTCCCATTTTTAGAAAGAGGCTGGGCTACAGCCCCAAAAGAAGAGTGGCAAAGGTGAAGTAGATCAGCAGGCTCAGCACATCCACGATGGTCGTGATGAAGGGACTGGCCATCACCGCCGGATCCAGTCCCAGCTTCTCTGCCAGCAGCGGCAGCGTACACCCCACCACCTTGGCGCAGAACACGGTGCAGACCAGCGTCAGGCAGATGACCATGGCGATCACAAAGGTTACCTCCTCGTTCCCCATCAGCCAGCGGTCCACCACCAGGAGCTTCACAAAGTTGGCACAGGCCAAAATCACCCCGCAGACCACCGCCACCCGGCTCTCCTTCCACACCACAGCCGGCAGGTCGCTGAAATCGATCTCGTTGAGGCTCAGGCCGCGGATCACCGCCACGCTGCTCTGGGAGCCGCTGTTGCCGCCGGTGCCGGTGAGCATGGGGATGAAGCCGATGAGCACCGAATAGGCGGCCAGGGAGTCCTCAAAGCGGTTGATGACAATGCCGGACAGCGTGGCCGACAGCATCAGCAGCAGCAGCCACGGGATGCGGCTTTTCACCGTCTCCAGCACGCCCGAACGGAGATAGGGCTTATCCGTGGGCAGAATGGCCGCCATCTTCTCGATATCCTCTGTGGCCTCCTCCTCCATGACGCCCATGGCGTCATCGAAGGTGACGATCCCCACCAGGCGGTTCTCCGTATCCACCACAGGCAGGGCGATGAAGCCGTAGCGGTTGAAGTCCTGGGCCACGTCCTCCTTGTCTTCTAAGGTGTTGACGGAGACCACATTGGGGTCCATGATGTCCTCAATGATGTCCTCCTCGTCGCTGAGGAGCAGCGTCCGGATGGACACGATGCCCAGGAGCTTGCGGTTGGGGTCGGTGACATAGCAGATGTTGATGGTCTCCTTGTCCATGCCGGTGCGGCGGATCCGCTTAATGGCCGCCTCCACCGTCATGTCCTTCTTCAGGTCCACAAACTCCGTGGTCATAATGGAGCCGGCGGAGTCCTCTGGATATTTCAAGATCTCGTTGATGCTCTTGCGGGTCTCCGGGTCCGCGTGCTGAAGGATCCGCTTGACCACATTGGCCGGCATCTCCTCCACGATGTCCACCGTATCGTCCACATACAGCTCATCCAAAACCTCTTTAAGCTCCGTATCGGAGAAGGACTTGATCAGCAGCTCCTGCTGGCTGCCCTCCATCTCCACGAAGACCTCCGCCGCCAGTTCCTTAGGCAGCAGGCGGTAGAGCAGAGGCAGCCGGTCCTCGGGCAGATCGTCCATAATCTGGGCGATGTCCGCGGGCTCCAGCTGGACAAGGATATCACGCAGCTCCGGCCATCGTTTTCGCTCGACCAATTCCTCCAGTTGCTCCATAAAAGCCTCGTTGTCCATATCCAGCATGTGCGGTGCCTCCTTTCCTCAAAGTATACCCACCACTGGGAGCAAACAGCCGCCGCGGCCTAAAGCCGGCCCCAATCTGCAAAAAAATAAAAAGGCCATGGCCGCGGCATAGCCGGCAGCCATGGAACATGCCCTGAAAAGCCATTTCTGGCTCCCAACCGTTCAAGCTTTAGCATCACAGGGCGGTGAAATCGCATTAGGTCATGCCTTGGGCATTCGACATGACCTGCTCAAACCATCTCGCCGTGTCTCCACGGGTGCGCGGCAGCGATCCATATCCCTGCGGTAGCCTTACCTACCGGACTATGAAGATTTCTACTGGTATCCTATGCCCTTTTCTCCTCCCTGTCAACCCTTTTTCCTCCAGTTAACCAAGAATTCACTTTCGCCCGTTTTCAGGCGGTAAATTCCCGTGCCTACCCTTTCTCCTCCTGCGCCATACCTTCCGGCGTACAGCAAAAAAAGCCGCCGGTTTCGCCGAAAAAATGTCCAAACCTATGCTGATCCCATTTTTTTCAGCGGAAAATATCTTGTCGGATGGAGCAGCTTATGGTACAATAGTACGATCATATTTTCCATGCAGCGGGAGGGGGAGCCATATGGGCGTACATGACGGCCACAGGGAGCGGAAGCGGGCGCAGTTTCTTGCCCACGGGCTGGACGCCTTCGCTGACCACGAGACGCTGGAGCTGCTGCTCTTCTACGCCATTCCCCGTCGGGACACCAATCCCATCGCCCACGCCCTGCTGGACCACTTCGGCTCTCTGTCCGCGGTCTTTTCCGCGCCGGCGGAGGAGCTGATGAAGGTCCCCGGCGTGGGCGAAAGCGCCGCCGTTCTGCTGCGGCTGGTTCCCCAGCTCTACCGCCGCAGCCGCTTGTCCTCGCCGGACTGCCCCACGATCCTCACCAGCACCGCGTCGGTTGGCGCTTTCTTCTTGGAGCGCTTTGCCGGCGAGCGCAACGAAATTCTGTATCAAGCCTGCCTCGATGGAAAGGGCAAGGTCCTCTGCTGCCGGAAGGTCTCCGAGGGCTCCGCTGGCGGTGCGGAGATCAATGTGCGCAGAGTGGTGGAGAATGCCTTGAACACCAACGCCACCTCCGTGGTGCTGGCCCACAACCACCCCAGCGGCATCGCCCTGCCCTCCCATGAGGACTTTGTGGCCACCAAGCGGATCTCCGATGCATTGTGCGCCATCGGCGTAGCGCTGGTGGACCATATCATCGTGGCCGATGGAGACTTTGTGTCCATGGCCGACAACGGGACGATCCCCCACAAAATTTAATCCCTCTGCGGCATGGTCCATGCCGCCTTCTCTCGGCCGTTCCGTCCCATTCACCTCGAGGTTTTGCTGCGCAAAACCCTTGTACGCCGCTTACGCGGTGGTGGGCTGATCCCCGGCCTGTTCCTCTATACACGTTTGGAGAGACCTGCTATGCCGAAATTTGAAGTTATTTCTGAATACAAACCCGCCGGGGAAATCCCCGTCAGTCCCTTGGCCTGCCGGGGGCCCCACCGCATTTTACATCCTCAGGCGGAATGAATCCGCCCTGCGGCAAGGGTTTTGCTGCGCAAAACCCTTGTACGCCGCTTACGCGGCGGTGGGCTGATCCCCGCCTGTTCCCCTATACACGTTTGGAGAGACCTGCTATGCCGAAATTTGAAGTTATTTCTGAATACAAACCCGCCGGGGATCAGCCGGAAGC
The DNA here is from genome assembly GCA_904420145.1 of uncultured Oscillospiraceae bacterium. Classification (GTDB taxonomy): domain Bacteria; phylum Bacillota; class Clostridia; order Oscillospirales; family Oscillospiraceae; genus CAJFPI01. The sequence goes on along the minus strand of CAJFUI010000009.1, from coordinate 283 downwards.
CATAGAGAAGCTGTCCCAGGGCATCGAGGACGGCCTCAGGGAGCAGGTGCTCCTCGGTGTCACCGGCTCCGGCAAGACCTATACCATGGCCAAGGTGATCGAAAGGATCCAGCGGCCCACTCTGGTGCTGGCCCACAACAAGACCCTCGCCGCCCAGCTGTGCGCAGAGTTTAAGGAGTTTTTCCCCAACAACGCCGTGGAGTACTTTGTCTCCTACTACGACTACTACCAGCCGGAGGCCTATATCCCCCACACGGACACCTATATCGCCAAGGACGCCTCC
>CAJFUI010000008.1 GCA_904420145.1 uncultured Oscillospiraceae bacterium | reverse complement strand
CTGGCGTACTTCCTTGGGGATTTTAATTTCCAATCGCATCTTCCTTTCAGGTTTGGATTTTGGGAAATTTGACAGGGTTTTCCTACTGTGAGATAATATAAGTATAAGGAAAGACTGCAAATTTCAATAATTTCTGAACATTTTAAGGAGGTTAATTGTATGCGTGACGCGCAAGTGATTTTGTGGTGCCTGTTCCAACTGTTCCTGTTTCTTGTGCTGGTAAAGCTGCTGGCGATGGCAAAGCTGCTCCCCCTGATGGTCTATCTGTGCGGGGTTGCTACACTTTTCCCGGCATGGAGGGCGGAACAGCCGTTTGCCTACTACGGCATCGCGGCCCTGCTCCTGCTGTACCCCATCGCCTACTGGGGCCTGCGGCTCCACCGGCACAGGCAGGAGGAACGGGCGATGCTGGGGGACCTGCTGGCAAGGGCAAAGCCCCTGTACGGACCCGGCGGGTATTATAGCCAGACGCCCGCGCCCCAGTGGGAGGCGGAGCTGGAACCGGGAACAGAGGAATATGAGGATTACTGGTATGACAGATAAAGGGAAACGGCGGGCCAAAAGCCCGCCGTTCTCTATTGAGGGGACAAGTCCACATCACAGGGGACTTCGTTGCCCGATACGTCCCAGCCGGGCGTTACCTGACGGGCGAACAGCTCGATGCGGGGAACATCCCCCATCAGCCGCTCAATCCGCCGCCGGGCCTCGGCTGGCTTTTTGCTGTGTTCCTCAATGCGGGATACCATCACTTGCTGTACGTCTTTTGCCTGCCGCTTGGGGTGCCCGCGGGTCGCCAGCAGGCAGATTTCCGCATTGGCCCGTGTCCAGTAGCCCATGCCAGTAAAGAGGGTATCGGATTTGCGGTTTTGCTTGATCCAGACAAAGGCAACGGTTTTGAATGTAAAGCCCCATGCCTCCATAACGCCCCATCCCTCTTGCAGCATGGGGAAGGTGATCCAGAGGAAAAGGGCGCAGTCTGCCGCGGCCAGAGCCGCAACCGGCAGCGCCTTGATCTCCGCTATGCTCATGGTGGGGTAATGGACCTCCGCAGAGCGCCCGGCACCTTTTTGGCTCCATACCCGGTAGGCCCACGGCAGGTCTGCATAGATTACGGTATATTTTTGGGTGTTCGGTATAGGTCTACCAACTCCTTTTTTGCGTCCCAACTTGGGACAGATTACAGTCCGAACATCTCCCGGACGATGCGCTCCGCGCCTTTTACAAGGGCGGTGAGCACCAGCATATTGAATACCAGCTGCCCGATGTACTGCCACGCCATTGTTACCGCAGGCAGGGTTACGTCCACCGCCGGGGCGCTGGTGGAGAGGAAGGCCGAGTAAATGAGGCAGGCAAGGATGATGACCGCTCCCTCCATACACACGCCCACATAGGACTTGATAAACGCCTTTCCCATGCTGGAAGTCCCCTCACCGGCAAAGGAGGCCATAGGCAGCGGGGACAGAGCGGTGTAGATATACAGGCGGAAAAAGCGGCCATACACCGTCAGGATCAGCACAAAGGACAAAATAGTGACGAGGATGGAACCGAGGAAGGACACCAGCCAGAGGGGAATCGACTGTAAAAAGCCTACGCTCTCGATGGCGTCCACGATCTCGCTTGGCAGGGTCGCGGCCTGCGTTACCGCACCGCCCATATTACCCATGACGGTCTGCACGATGCCGCCGCAGATGGAGAAGATAGCGGTCATGATCTCCATGCCGTAGCCCACCGCCACCTTGGCGGCGGCAAAGCGGATAAAGTGCCGCAGGGCGTATTCAGGCCGCTGGATCTCCCGAAAAGAGGCGGCGGATTGGAACACGCCCATTGCGAAAAACAGCACCAGCAAGCCATACCCGATGCCCTGCACGGCGCTGTTAATGTCTACGATTACGTCCCAAATATTGCCGCCCTTGAAGTTTTGCGGAGTCTGCGTCAGCAGCGTCCACAGTTCGCCTAATTTTTCATTCCATGTGCTGAGGGCGTTTTCCAGATTGCCAACTACCCAGTTGTCACTGATTGCTCACACCTCCCGGTTTTGCGTCCCAACTTGGGACGCATTATTTTTGCTCCCATGGGATTACACCACGCCGATGGCGGTCAGGATCTCTTTTGCAAAGGCAATGAGCAGTCCGCCGAACAGACAGAGAAAGCCCTGGCTGCGCTGGCTGGCGTCGTGGCTCTGGACGCTCATGCCAACCTGCACCACGCCCCAGCCGAGGATGATAATGCCAATGGCCTTGATACAGGAGAAGATAAAGTCAGACAGATTGTTGACGATCTGCAACGGGTCGTCCGCGGCCAGCGCCGGAACCGTAAAGATGCAGACGGCCAGTACCAGCGCCGCCCATGCCGCCATGAGGCGGTGGGCCTTGGCGCGATGATGGATCTTGTCAGGATGTTTGTTCATGTCATTCCTCCATTTCGTCAGATTCAGATGCGCCGATGATCTCCACATCGGCAAGAGAGGTAAAGGGAAAACTGAGGTCCTCCACCGCATACAGGCAGGTGGGGCTGTGGACATAGGGTGCCGCCCCGCCGTCCTCGGTTTCCTTGATGTTGGGGTGTTTCAGAATGTCGTACTTATCGTCTATGATGGGGCGCTCGCCCCGGATCAGGACCAGGGCTTTGCTGTTGTCCAGCATCCGCACCTCGTCGGGGGTCAAGAGTTCCCGGCCCGTCTGCTGGAAGTTCTGGGAGTAGGAGCCGTTGCGGCCCCGGCTGCGGCTGGAGGTCGTGGTATCAATGGTTTCTTTTCCCAGCAGCTCGGAAATGTACTTGTGGGACTCCTTTTCATTGCCGCCCAAATACACAAGGCTGTCCGCATTGCCAATGATGCCCTCCCAGTCGTCCTTGAACAGTGCCTTCAACTGCGATATGTTTTGCAGGATAATGGTTGCCATGAGGTTTCTCGACCTCATGGTTGCCTGTAAGCGAGAGTAGCCGTCCGGCAAAGAAACGTTGGCAAATTCATCGAACATGAGCCGCACCGGGACAGGCAGGCTGCCCCCATGCACCTTGTCCGCCTGATAGTAAAGTTCCTGAAACGCCTGTGTGTAGAGCATCCCTACGAGAAAGTTGAGGGAGTTGTCGTTGCTGTCTGGGATGACGCAGAAGATGGCCTGTTTGCGCTCTCCCAGCTTTTCCAGTTCCAGCGTGTCCCGGGCGGTAATGTCCTGCACTTCATGGAGGGTGAACACGGACAGCCGCACAGCAGCGCTCACCAGAATAGAGCGGGCGGTTTTTCCAGCGGCTTGCTTGAAGATGTGGTACTCCCGCACCGCGATGTGGTCCGGCTGTTCTTCCTCTAGCGCCTCGAACAGAAGGTCTAAGGCGGATTTGTAATCGTCGTCGTCCTCCTTGGCCCCGCCATACTCAATCATGGTCAAAATCATCTCCATGGTCTGTTCCTCCGGTGGGGCCTCATGGAGCAGATAGAGCATGAGGGCGCTGTCCAGCGCGGTTTCGGACTTCTCCCAAAACGGGTCAGAGTTGGCGGCGTTCTTGGGGGTAGTGTTTTTAATGAGGTTGTCAATGAGGCGGAACACGTCAGCGTCCCTGCGGATATAGCGGAACGGGTTGTAGCAGTCGGAATGGCTGGGGTCAACCAGATCGAACACCCGCAGGACGTAGCCCCGTTTCAGCAGCAGCGGACCCACCGCCCGGACGATCTCGCCCTTGGGGTCGGTCACGATGTAGGAGGCATTTGCCAGCATGACGTTGGGCTTGACCAGAAAGCGGGTCTTGCCCGCGCCGCTGCCGCCGATGATGATTTGCAGCAGATTTCGGCGGTGCTGTTTCCCATTCAGGCCCATTTGCAGGTGCTGGGTCAAGATTACATTCCGGTCCGGGTACTTGCGGTCCCGGTACTTCCGGTCCAGTGTCCGCACGTCGCCCCATGCGGCGGAGCCGTGTTCCTCACCGGGACGGCGGTTCTGCTGGGTGGAGTAGTACAGAGTGATTGCAAAGACATACAGTACCAGCCCGCCCAGCAGGAATTTGGAAGTGTGGGGCGTCCAGTGGATGGCAAAGGGGCGCTGGACTACTGCGGAAAAGCGGCCCATCCAGTCAAAGACGGTCATGCCGTCCTCGTAGGCATAAGCCGCCACAGCGGCCAGCCACAGGACAGGGATGGTCAGCAGCGCCCACATAGGCAGGGCGCTCTTGAAGTCTTTCTTCTGGTGCAATCGTCCGCCCCCTCACCGCTCCGGCGCAGGCGGCCGCCGGTCTGGCCCTTGTGGGTAGTCCTCGGGCCGCAGGGCCTTGTAGATGGCCTCCCGGTTGTGGCGGCACTCTTCTTCGGTGGCTCCCCCTTGGGTAATGGTGGCGGTATGCAGGCCCCGTATCCGGTTGGCTCGAACATCGTCAAAGGAACAGCCGTCCAGCGTAGATTCTGCAAATGTTACCCCGGTCATCAGGGCGTCTAAAGTATTACAGCGCCTCAGCCGTGAACGGATAAAGCCGCCCCGGTGCTGCACACAGTCATAGAAATGGGTATCTGCCAGTGTGCTGTCGCTGAAAATTGCCCCGGACAGG
>CAJFUI010000007.1 GCA_904420145.1 uncultured Oscillospiraceae bacterium | reverse complement strand
GCACAAACTCTGGCTCGTTCCCGTGCTTCTTCTTCACGTTCTCGATTACGCTTGCCACATATGCATTCATGTCCTTCGTTTCCTCCTATTATCAATTTATTTTGAGAGGGCGCATTGTATCTTCTCCACTGCTCCCACTATCAAACGAAACATTGTCTCCATGCTGTCCACCTTTACCCGCTCGGTAGTGGCATGGGCGTCCTGAATGTCCACGCCAAGGGTCACGATCCGCAGCCACGGGGCTTTCTCCTTAAAGCACGCCGGCTCCAGGCCCACAGGTGCGATGGTCACGGTGATGGGGCGGTTCTTGATCTCCATGTAGACCTCCTGCACCGCCCTCGTCAAAGGGTTATTCGCATCCTGATGCCATGCGTTGTAACCGGAGACATTCACCCGGAAGCCGTGCTCCTTGGCAGTCTTCTGATGCTGGTGCAGCAGCTTCTCCTCCACATCGCAGGATTCACAGCGGACCATGCTGAAAATCTCCACGCTGTCCGCACCAGTCTTGATCTGTCCAAGGTTGCTGGACCCGCCGATGCAGTCATGGAACTCCTTGCTCATGGCATAGACGCCGTTATTCTCCCCGCGGATGGTCTCCAGAACATCAAGAATCGTCTGCTTGGACCAGACCTTCTCCGGCGCTGGGATCACATCGGCCTCGAAATGGGGATTGTGCTCCGTGTCGCGGTAGGCCTCCACTACATAGGAGAACTCCTCCTCGCAGCCCCGGAGAAACCGGGCCAACTCCCCCTTGCGCACCGCCAAATAGGCCGTGCAGCTGCGGGGGATCACATTGGCGGCCGTGCCGCCGTCCATCTTGGCGATGCCCACACGGAAGCCCTGGGCCCACATGCTCACCAGCAGCATGGCCATCAGCCGGATGGCGTTGCACCGGCCCAGCGCGATATCCTCACCGGAGTGGCCGCCCATCAGGCCGCTGATCTCCAGCTGCACCCCCGCGCAGTCATCTGAAACATCTTGAAAAACAATGGGGTGGCGGAAGGTCTCCCGCTTTCCCCCCATACAGCCCACAATGGCTAAATCGGAGTGGAACCCGTCCAAATTGATGAGGTACTGCACGTCCTGCAGCACGCCGGACTCCAGCAGCCGGGCGCCCTTAAGCCCCACCTCCTCACCGGAGGTGAAGATGATCTTCAGCGGGCCGTGGCGCAGATCCTTACGGCTGAGCATGTACAAAATGGCAGCAATCCCCACGCCGTTGTCAGCGCCAAGAGAGGAGCGCCCATCGGTGTGCAGGATATTCCCCTCCACCACAGGCCTCACGGTATCCTTCTGGGGATCAAACTGTCCGGCAGTAGCCACTACCATGTCCATATGGGCCTGCAGCGCGATGACAGGCATGTCCTCCAGTCCCTTGCGGGGGGCGATGCTCACAATCACATTAAGGCTCTCATCCTGAAAGGCGTCATAGCCTAATTCCCGCACCCTGCGGCAGAGGTAATCGCTGATCGCTTTTTCATGACCGCTCTGGTGGGGAATGCGGCACAGGGCAAAAAACTCCTGCAGGATTCCCTCGCTGATCTCCGTTCTCTTTCCGCCAGCTGCAGCAGTCCCCTGCTCGTATTGCATCATAACTGTTTCGTTTTTCCTCCATCCAAAAATTTCCATAGATTATCTCCCCCTTGGGAGACGGACCACCGGCAGGAGTGCGCCCTCCATCTCTTAGCGCCTCCCCCCATTAGTCCGTCATCATGTTACACCCGCTTCCATTTCTGTGCTATTATGTTTTTTCAATCGTTGTTACTTAAATTATATATTTGTCGAATAGCAAAAATTGTGCGATGATGTATACAGAAATTGCCAATGGCACACAATAAAATCACAGTATAGATTTGAGGAGGAAATCCAAGATGAAGAAGATTGTTGTGGCTCTGGGCGGCAACGCTCTGCAGGAGGCTGGCAAGCCCGCTACCGCTGAGGCTCAGCTGGAAGTCGTTGAGAAGACTGCTGAGCATATCGCTGACATTATTGACAAGGGCTATCAGGTGGTTGTTGCCCACGGCAACGGTCCTCAGGTGGGCCGCATTGTGCTGGCCAGCGAGGCTGCCGCTTCCGTCACCCCCGCTATGCCTTTTGACGTGTGCGGCGCTATGAGCCAGGGCTATATTGGCTACCACATTCAGCAGGGTCTGAGCAAGGTTCTGCGCAACCGCGGCATCAATAAAGAGGTTGCTACCGTGGTGACCCAGGTGGTTGTGGATCAGAATGATCCCAAGTTCCAGAATCCCTCCAAGCCCATCGGCCCCTTCTACACTGAAGATGAGGCCAAGGCCATCGCCGCTGAGAAAGGCTATGTGATGAAGGAGGATGCCGGCCGCGGCTGGCGCCGTGTGGTGGCCTCCCCCATGCCTGTTGAGATTGTTGAGTTGGATGCTGTTAAGTGCCTGGTGGACAACGGCTTCGTGGTCGTCTCCGTGGGCGGCGGCGGTATCCCCGTCATCCGCAACGCCAAGGGCGATCTGGAAGGCACCGCTGCTGTTATCGACAAGGATCTGGCCTCTGAGAAGCTGGCTGAGGACCTGGATGCCGACGCGCTGGTGATTTTGACCGCCGTTGAGAAGGTCAGCATCAATTACAACAAGCCCAACCAGAAGGATCTGGACACTCTTACCGTGGATGAGGCCAAGCAGTATATCGCTGAGGGCCATTTCGCTCCCGGCTCCATGCTGCCCAAGGTGGAGGCTGCCATTAAGTTTGTGGAGAGCAAGAAGGGCCGCAAGTCCATCATCACCTCTCTGGATAAGGCTGTAGAGGCCCTGGAAGGCAAGGCCGGCACCGTAGTGTGCTGAGCATCCACCCAGCGCTCATTATAATCGCATATTTCCTACCCATTTATAGAGATATCATCAAGGAGGAACAGACATGAATTTTGCAGAGTTCAAGGGGATGGACATCCTCAACGGGTATCAGTTCACGAATCAGCAGCTGGAT
>CAJFUI010000006.1 GCA_904420145.1 uncultured Oscillospiraceae bacterium | reverse complement strand
TGGGAGACCTTCTCCATGGCCTCGGCGATCAGCTTGCCGATGACCTCGTCGCCGGAGGAGACGGTGCCCACGCGGGCGATGTCGTCACTCCCGTTGACCTTCTGGCTGTTGGCGTGGATGGCGTCCACAGCGGCCTCCACGGCCTTGGCCATGCCCTTCTTCATGACGATGGGGTTGGCGCCGGCGGCCAGATTGCGCAGGCCCTCATGGATGATGGACTGGGCCAGCAGGGTGGCGGTGGTGGTACCGTCGCCGGCCACATCGTTGGTCTTGGTGGAGACCTCCTTCACCAGCTGGGCGCCCATATTCTCAAAGGGATCCTCCAGCTCGATCTCCTTGGCGATGGTGACGCCGTCGTTGGTGATCAGGGGAGCGCCGAACTTCTTGTCCAGCACCACGTTGCGGCCCTTGGGGCCGAGGGTGACCTTAACGGTATCGGCCAGCTGGTTGACGCCGGCCTCCAGAGCCTTACGGGCCTCGTCGCCGCGCTTAATAAGCTTAGACATATTGCATTACCTCCAAAAATTCATTGTAAAGAGGGAACACGCTCCCCCTTTAGATTCCCCCTGCAGGCCGCCGCAGCGCACTCGCTTCGCTCCCACGTCTGCGGTCTGAGAGGTGTTTTTGCCGGCGTACACGCCGCCAAAAACGTTCTTTTTTGATTGAAATTCTTCTTCATTTTCTGAGGACATGCGCCTCAGAAAATGACCTTGACTTGCGCGCCTTGGGCGGCGTCACCAGTCCGCAGACTGGTGTGGGGAGAGATCGAGGAGGGACACAGTCCTCCCTCAAGCAATCATTCCACGATGGCGATGATCTCGCTCTGGCGCACCACCAGATACTCCTCGCCGTCCACCTTCACCGTGGACCCGCCGTACTTCTCCGTGATGACCTTATCGCCGGGCTTGACGCTCATGGTGACCTCCTTGCCGTCCACCATGCCGCCGGGGCCCACAGACACCACCTCGGCCACATCGGGCTTCTCCTTGGCGCTGCCCACGAGGATCACGCCGCCCTTGGTGGTCTCCTCAGCTTCCATCTTCTTCAGAACAACACGGTCTGCGAGAGGGATCAGTTTCATGTTTTCATGCCTCCAATATATTTTTATTTTTAAATAAACTTGGTGACAGCGTTAGCACTCATTTTGCCGGAGTGCTAACGCTGTCCTTATCATAACCTGATTATCCCGATTTGTAAAGGGGATTTTTTGAAAAACTTGCCTGTTTAACAAAATGTTCACAAAAGGGTGGGATCCTCCCAAGCGGTGGCGTTGGGGTCGCAGCCGGCGGGGCCGAAGAAATTCACCTTCTGTCCGCTGAGGCGGAGAGTGATGGAGCGGTTGGCCACGGCCTCGCCGTCAAGACAGGTGACGATATCCTCCCCGTCCAGCGCCTCAATGCGGACCTCGCTGGCGGTGACGCAGCGGGCCACCTGGGGGGCCTTGCGGTAGTGGCCGGTGGAGTAAGGCCCCACAAAGCGCAGGAAGGCGGCCCGGCTGACCTTCCGGACGATCATGGTGTGCATGACCCCGTCGTCCATGCGGGCCTCGGGAACGGGGAAAAAGCCCCCGCCGTAGTAGCGGCCGTTGCAGGCGGCCACCAGGACAAACTCCTTCTCCGGCAGCTCCACGCCGTCGAGGGTCACCCGCCACCGCTGGCTGAGACGGCGGAGGAGGAAGTTGGCCGCAAGGGAGGCCACATAGCTGCCCCGGCCGGGGAGGAGCTTGCTGTTGCCGAAGGTGTGGACATCCCGGGCCACCCGGGCGTCAAAGCCGGAGCAGGCGATGGTGAGGGCCGCCCGGCCGTTGCAGTCGATGACGTCCAGCGGAAACTGGGGGCCGTTCCACAGGTTCTCCATATCCCGGAACCGCTCGGTCATCTCCGGCCCAAAGTTCTTCAGAAAATCGTTGCCGGTGCCCACGGGGATGCACGTCATGGCGGCGTTGGAACAGCCGAGGATACCGTTGGCCACCTCATTGAGGGTGCCGTCGCCTCCGCAGGCGTAGAATCGGACCGCCTCCCCCTCCTTGGCGATGCTCCGGCAGGTTTCAGCGGCGTGGCCGGGGCGCTGGGTCAAAATCCAAGAGCAGTCCAAGCCGTGGCGCTGCCCCGCGGCGCGGGCCATCGCCATCAGCTCCGTGGTGGAGTTGCCTCCTCCCGCCGTGGGGTTAATAATCAGGATATGCCGCATGGTCTGCGCACCTCCTACGGTGTGAATGGTTTTGGTAAATTTCCTTAGAGCGCCTGCGGGCTCACCCCCGCTGGAAAAAGCAGAGCTCGCACTTGAGCATGCCGTTGTAGAGCTTGCGCTTCTTATCTGCCTTGCGGCCGAAGCACCGCTCAAACTGGGGGTGGCTGGTGAGGACCAGCACCCGCCACTTGGGCGGAATATCCCGGTAGACCGCGCCGAAGGAGCGGTAGAGCTCCTCCGCCTCCTCCTTCTCCAACAGCCGCTCGCCGTAGGGCGGGTTGGTCACCAGCCGGCCGTACTCCCCGGAGACCTTCAGGTTTTTGGCGTCCGCCGTCTCGAAGCGGACCACGTCCTCCACGCCGGCCTTTTTGGCGTTGCCCCGGGCGATGGTCACCGCCTTGGGGTTGATGTCCCCGCCCCAGATGTCGTAACGGCTGTGGAACTCCTGGTCCATGGCCTCCTCCGCCGCGTCCATCCACGCCCTGGCGGGGACAATGCCCCAGCGCTGGGCATCGAAGCGGCGGTCCAAGCCCGGGGCCCGGTTTTTGGCGATGAGGGCCGCCTCGATGGGGATGGTGCCGCTGCCGCAGAAGGGATCCCGGAAGGGGTCCTTCCCCCGGTAGCGGGCGAGGGTCACCATGGCCGCCGCCAAGGTTTCCCGGAGAGGGGCCTCCACCCCCACAGCCCGGTAGCCCCGCTTATGGAGCCCCGGTCCCGAGGTGTCCAGGTACACTGTGACCTCGTCGTGTATCATGGCGAACTGCACCTGATACTTCTCCCCGGTCTCCGGCAGGGAGGCGAGACCGTAATGGGCGCCGAGGCGGCTGGCGACGGCCTTCTTAACAATGCTCTGACAGGCGGGAACGGAGTGGAGCTGGGAATTGAGGGAGTGGCCCTTGACAGGGAACTGCCCGTTTTGTGGAATATAGTCCTCCCACGCCACCGATTTCACCCCCTCAAAGAGGGCCTCAAAGTCCCGGGCGGTAAAGCGCCGGAGGAGCAGCAGCACCCGCTCGCCGCAGCGCAGATTCAAATTCAGCCGGGGCAGGTCGTTGAGGGTCCCGGTGCACAGCACCCGGCCGGTCTCCGCCTGCACCTCCCCAAGGCCCAGCCTCCTGATCTCATCGCCCACCAGTCCCTCCAAGCCGAAGAGACAGGGCACGGCAAATCTCACCATAGACACCACTCTTTCCTCCGTTTCTCCCTTGCCCGCCCCCGGCGGTCTGCCGGGGCCTGTTCTACCCCCTACAGCAGATGGTAGTGGGGAATAATGTCCTCATAGGAGCCATCTGGCATCAAAAATCCGCCGGGGATCACCCCCAGCCGGACAAATCCCAACTTTTCATACAGGTGGAGGGCGGTATGGTTGGAGCGGACCACCGCGTTGAACTGGAGGATACGGAAGCCTATCTCCTTGGCGGTCTGGAGGCAGTGGCGCACCAGCGCTTCCCCCACGTGCTGCCCCCGGACGTCCCGGCGCACCGCGTAGCTGGCGTTGCAGATGTGGCCGCAGCGGCCGATATTGTTGGGGTGGAGGATATAGAGCCCCACCAGCTCCCCGGTCTCTTGATCAACAGCCGCGCCGGTAAAGGACTGCTCAGAAAAAAAGGCGTGGCCGCTCTCAGCGCTCAGCAGCTCTGTCTGGGGAAAGGCCACGCCGTCGGCCACCACCTGATTCCAAATCTCTGTCAGCGCCGCGGCGTCCTCAGGGCGGTAGGCCCGGATCAAAAGCTCCATATCCTTTCTCCTTTGTGTGCTCTTTCTGTGGGATGACCCCACAGCGGGGGAATCCTACCAAATTTATACCATGTTTTCCCCCGTCTGACAAGCGCCGGAGGAAAGAAAGAGGGGGACGGCGGCCAATCCCTGCCCGTTCCCCCTCTTGCATTATGAAAAAACTCCTGCTATAATCAAGTCGAAAAACAAAAATGCGGCAGCTTGCGGGCGCGCCAACGCCCGCAAGCCTATGCAGGTGAGAGCGCACCTACACAACGGCCGAGAGGCCGCACCGCATGAAATATGATACGACAATCCGGCCTTTTTGTAAAGGGCGGCTTTTGCCGTTATCTGCTCATGCTTTGTGCTGCATAAGAAGTTTCTTCTTACGCCGTGTAGGGGACACCCTGCGCGGCGTTTTTGTTTTTCGCCCAACCCCCAGGGGGCGCAAGCCCCCTGGGCGGCTGCGGTGAAGAACGACCATATAAAAAGGAGCGCAAAACATGGACACAGAAGCACAGACACAAGCACAGGTCCCACGGCTGAGGACCAACCTGGACACCAGCTTTTTGAAGCTGATCGCCATCCTATGCATGGTGGCCGACCACGTGGGCACCGTCTTCTTTCCCCAGTATCCGGCCTTCCGGTGGGTGGGGCGGCTGGCCTTTCCCATCTTCTGCTACTGCCTGACGGTGGGGTTGATGTATACCCGCGATATCAGGCGGTATCTGGGCCGGCTGGCCATCTTCGCCGTCATCTCCCAGCCCTTCTATGCGCTGGCCTTCCACCCGGAGGACTTCTGGGGGAATCTGACCAACTGGAACATCTTTGTCACCCTGTTTTTCAGCCTGCTGGCCATCTACGGCGTCAAGTCCCGGAAGTGGTGGTGGTTTGTGGTGGGAGCGCTGGCCATCAACCTGCTCAACGCGGACTACGCCAACACCGGGATTGTCCTGACGCTGATCTTCTACCTGTGCCGGAACAAGCCTTGGCTGGGGGCGGCGCTCTATGTGCTGTCCTACATCAGCGCCCTGTGGGGCGGCAGTCTGGAGGACCCCCTGGCCCTGGTGATCGGGGGACACGCCATCGGCTTTGAGATCTTCGCCCTGCTCTCCACCCCCCTGATCTTCCTGACCACCCACGTGGAACCGAAAATTCCCAAGTGGTTCTTCTACGCCTTCTACCCCGGCCATCTGCTGATTATCTTCCTTGTGCGGACAGCCCTGCACATCTAAGAGACGGATCGAAAATCCACAGCCGCCCGGCGAATGCCGGGCGGCTGCGCCGTTGCTTCAGTTTACTCTCCTCCACACGGCGCCGCCGGGGACGTCGGTGATCTCGATGCCCTGACGCCGCAGCTCGTCCCGGATGCGGTCCGCCTCGTCAAAGTTTTTCGCCTTTTTGGCGGCGGCCCGGGCCAGGACGAAGGCGTCCACCACGCTGTCCCCCTCGCCGGTGATCATATAGCCGTCGGGGTCCGTGTTGGTCTTGACGGCGCTCTGCTCCTCCCGGAGGGCGGCAGCCTTCTGCAGAAGGCTTAGGCTCAGCACGCTGTCGAAGCTGTCCAAAATGGCCAGCTTGGTTGCGTCGTTGGTCTTGGCCTTCAGGGCGTCATAGAGGGCGGTGACGCCCATGGAGGTGTTGAGGTCGTTGCCCACCTGCTGGATAAACTTGTCCTTGTAGGCCTGCACCGTCTCCTGATCCGCCTCTCCGTCCTTCTCCTTGAGGGCGGCGATGCGCTTGATAAGCTTCTGGTAGGCCCCCTGGGCATTGTCCAAATTCTCCCAGGAGAACACTAAGGCCTTGCGGTAGTGGCTCTGGAGGCAGAAGAAGCGGTAGGCCAGGGGGTCGTAGCCCTTCTCCTCTAAGAGGGAGACGGTCAAAAACTCCCCCTTGGACTTGCTCATCTTGCCGGAGGTGGTGTTGAGGTGGTGGACATGGAACCACTGCCGGCACCAGGGGTGGCCCAGGTAACTCTCGCTCTGGGCAATCTCATTGGTGTGGTGGGGGAATGCGTTGTCAATTCCGCCGCAGTGGAGGTCCAGGTACTCCCCGTTGTGCTTGAGGGAGATGC
>CAJFUI010000005.1 GCA_904420145.1 uncultured Oscillospiraceae bacterium | reverse complement strand
CGGTGCGGAGCGGACCTACACCGTGGAGTGCATGATGCACGACAAGAAGGCCCTCCAGGCCGGCACCAGCCACTACTTCGGCGACGGTTTCGCCCGGGCCTTTGACATCACCTTTGCCGACAAGAACAACGGCCGCTCCTATCCCCACCAGACCAGCTGGGGCGTGTCCACCCGCCTCATCGGCGGCATCATCATGACCCACGGCGACGACAACGGCCTGGTCCTGCCCCCCCGGATCGCCCCGGTGCAGGCGGTGGTGATCCCCGTGGCCCAGCACAAGCCCGGCGTGATCGACGCCGCCCGGGGCCTCTACGACCGGCTGCTCGCCGCCGGCATTCGGGCGAAGATCGACGAGAGCGAGCAGAGTCCCGGATGGAAGTTTGCCGAGTATGAAATGCGGGGCGTGCCCCTCCGGGTGGAGATCGGCCCCAAGGACATGGAGAAGAACCAGTGCTGCATCGCCCGGCGGGACACCGGGGAGAAGCTCTTCGTCCCCCTCTCCGAGCTGGAGGAGACGGTGAAATCCCTGCTGGATGCCATCCACGACAACATGTTCGCCAAGGCCAAAAAGAATTTGGAGGACAACTCCTTCGAAGCGGAGACCTGGGAGGAGGTCAAGGCCATTTTGGAGAAGAACAACGGCGGCTTTGTGAAAACCAAGTGGTGCGGCTCTTTGGGCTGCGAGCTGGCCATGAAAGAGAAGGTGGGTGTCACCTCCCGGTGCATGCCCCTCCAGCAGCGCAAGAGCGTGGGCAAGTGCCCGGTGTGCGGCAAGGAGTGCGAGACCGACATCATCTGGGGCGTAGCCTATTGAGAATGCCATTACTTTCCCGGCCTGATTGGCCGGGAAAGTTTTTGCTTTGCTTACCGCAGCCCCCCCGGGACACCGTGTGGCATTGGATCTCATCCGAGGCAGGCTTTGTCCCTCTCAAACTCCCTTTTTGGGATTTTGGGGTTGATGTATACAGAAAAGGGGTGGACAGTTGTCCCCCCCCCTTTTTCTGCATAAAAACTTTTTGCAATTTTTTCTCTTTCCCGCGCAACCTTTTGGGCATCTTAAAAGTATTCCTGATAGAAGGGAGGGGACATCTATGGCCGATCCGCGCGCGACTGTCGAGCAGTATGGCGACATGGTGTGGCGCCTATCGCTGGCCCGCACCGCCAGCGTCCACGACGCCGAGGATGTGTTTCAGGAGGTCTTTCTGCGCTATCTGCGCCATCAAGACCACCTCAACGGCGCCGAACACATCCGGGCGTGGCTGATCCGCTGCACCGTCAACTGCTCTAAATCCCTGCTGACCGCCCCGTGGCGGCGGCGGACCGTGGCCCTCGAGGAGGCGCTGGCCGCCCCTATGGACGAGGAGGCCCGGGCGGTCTATGCCGCCGTCCTCTCCCTGCCCCAGATCTATCGCACCGCCATCCATCTCTACTACTATGAGGGGCTGAGTGTGGCGGAGATCGCCCAAGCCACCGGCTGCCGGGAGGGAACCGTCAAATCCCGCCTGTCCCGGGGCCGGGCGCTGCTGAAAGGAGTGCTGCACGATGTTTGATGATGCCTACCGCCGGGCCAACGAGGCCCTGCATCCGGCTTTGCGTCTGCAACAGGACACCATCGCCGCCATGGAGCGGCGGAAACGCCCCGCCCGCCGCCGGTGGCCTATCTATATCACCGCCACCGCCGTGGTCTTGGCACTGGTGCTGCTCTTTACCGGCCTGCCGGGCTTAGACGGCGACAGCGGCGGAGGGGTGATGTCCCTGAGCGCCTACGCCATCAGTGAGCCCGCCTATCCCGCCTTCCCCCAGCGGATCAACGCCGACCATCAGGCCCGGGAGGACTACTACGGGGAGTACCGGACCTACCGGGAGGAGCTGGGCCTGATAGAGGAGTTTGACGCCGACTTTGCCGCCAAGGTGGGGGACTTCTCTGCCGAGACCTCCCAGCTGCTCCTCACCGGAGTGGGTGAAAACCGCCTCTACTCCCCGGTGAGCTTTTGGATCGCCCTGGCGATGCTGGCGGAGACCACCGGCGGCGGGAGCCGGCAGCAGATCCTGGAGGCCATGGGTGTAGAGGACATAGAGGCCCTCCGCACCGGAACCCAAGCCCTGTGGCGGCGGCTGTACCGAGACAACGGGGTGTCCGCCACGAGGCTGGCCAGCTCCCTTTGGCTCAATGAGCGTTTCACCTACTTTGAGGAGCCCCTCAACACCCTGTCGGACTGCTACTACGCCGGCTCCTACGCGGTGGACATGGGCACGGAGGAGGCGGATCAGGCCATCGCCGCTTGGATCGACGTCCAGACGGAGAACCTGCTGCAGGAGAACACCAGCGGCATTGAGACAAAGGCGCTCACCGCCCTGCGGCTCTACTCCACCATCTACTACTACGGGGGCTGGTCCTCGGCATTCAACGAAGCGGAAAACACGGAGGATATCTTCACCCGGGCCGACGGCACGGAGGTCACCGCCACCTTCATGCACAGGACGCAGGAGGCCAGCGCCCTGATCGGGGATACCTTTACCGCGGGCTACTTGGGCACGGAAAACACCACTATCTACTTTGTCCTCCCCCACGAGGATGTGACGGTGGAGGAGGTCCTATCGGAGGACGCCCTGTGGGAGAGGCTCTTTGACCGGGAGCAGTGGGAGAACCGGGAGGTGGAGTGGTCCCTGCCCAAGTTTGACGTCCAGTCGGACCTGGAGCTCCAGGAGACCATGGAGGCCTTAGGGATCACCGACGTGTTTGACGAGGCTCTCGCCGACTTCTCCCCCCTCATTGACGAGGAGGCCCTGGCGGCCCAAGGGCTGACGCCGCCGGTGCTGAACGTGGCCCATCAGGCCGCCCGGCTGGAGGTGGACGAGGAGGGAATCCGGGCCGTGGCCTACACGGAGCTGGGGGGCGACACCACCAGCGATGCGGCGCCGCCGGAGGAGACCGTGGTGATGGATCTGGACCGGCCCTTCCTGGTGGTCATCAGCTCCCCGGTGGAGGGCGTTCCCCTGTTCGTGGGGGTGATCCACGACCCCACAGCATCCTGAGACCTGTACAATAGGCGGAAAAGCTCCCCTTTGCCCTCCCCCCGTAGGAGCTAAAAAGGAAAACGCCGAAAACCAGTTGGTTTTCGGCGTTTTTTCTGTGTCAAAAGAGGAACCGCTCAGGGGTTGGCTGTGAGGGCCTCGGCCAGCCGCTCCAACAGCTGCTCCCCGTCGGCGCGGCACAGGGGCGTCTGGGCCGCCATGCCCTCGGGCAAAAGGCCCTGGGACCACGCCGCCTCCACCGCCTCAGCGGCCCAAGGGGCGGCCGGCGGGGCGGCATCCTCCCGGAGGACGGGCAGCGTCACACCGGCAGCGCTGAGGTAGCGCTCCACCATGACGGCGGCCTCTGCCAAGGTGATGGTCCGGGCGGGATCAAACACCCCCTCCGCCACGCCGTTGACCACGCCCAGCTCCGCCGCCCATGCCACATCCGGCACATAGGCGTTAAAGGGGAACAGGTCGCCAAAGGGCGTCTCGATCACGCCCGCATCTGCCTCAGCCCCCACGCTTTGGCGCAGCAGGGCAGTAAACTCCCCCCGGGACAGAGGGCGCCCCGGCGCGGCGGCAGGGGTAAAGGGCTCCTCCATGGCCGCTACCGCCTCCACCGCCGTATCCCGGCCCGACAGATAGTCCGTCAGGGTCTGGGAGACGGTCAGATCCGGCTGAATGGGGGTAACCCCCAGCCCCACGGCGCAGGAGAGGTAGTCAGCGAGGGAGATGTACCTGGTGGAATACTGTCCCCTAAGGCCGGAATGGGGCAGGGTGAAGGTGTTCACGGCGCCAAAGTGGTCCACGCTGCCCCCGGAGGGCTCCCCGGCTAAGAAGCCGCCCATCTCCCGAATCTCCATGGCGTTGATGACGGCGGAGGAGAAAGTGGCCTCGCCGATGAGGCCCCACAGCTCGATCGCACCGGTGCGGACCATGGGGGCCAGGTACAGCAGCAGGGGCACCAGCACCCCGTCGGACCCGCCGCCGTTATTGCGCAGGTCGATGAGGACCTTGCCGTAGTCCCCGGCGGCCAGATCCGCCGCCACCTGCTCCACAAATTCCTCCATGGGCAGCTCCGGGTCCTCCATGCAGGTGTTGTACTGGATGTAGTAGGCGTCCCCTACAGGGAGGGAGAAGTAGTAGCGGTTCTGGGCGGCGGTAGGCGCGGAGGCGTTGGGCGTGAGCTGGGAGAGCTCGGGCCATGCGCTGCGGTTGGCGGCGGGCAGGGCGGTGAGGGAGATCTCATGGGACGCACCGTCCTCCCCCGCCAGCGTCAGCAGCAGGGGACCGCCCTCCTCGGTGATACCGGCATAGGCAAATAGCTCTGCGATGCCGAAGGCCTGCTCCACCTGACGGCGCAGGCGCACGGCGTTGTCACTGGCCAGGAGGGGGGCGAGCTTTTCCGTGACCTCTGTCATGGTCAGGCCGTTGACCGCCGCCACACGGGTGCCTAAATAGGCGCTGTAGGCCTCGGGCAGCACTGCGGCCACCCACTCCTCCCCAAAGCGGCTGAGCCCCACGGGGTAGATGTGGCAGAGGCTGGTGTCAAAGCTCAGCATGGTGTGGGAGTCCCCGGCCAGGGCCGCCAGGGACATGAGGTCCAACAGGAAGGTGACGTCGTCCGTCTCGGACAGGCGGCTCTCGATCTCCGCCTTCTTGCTGAGGAAGACCGACTCCGGCGTGTTGGCAAAGAGGTTGGGGTGGTTGTCCCGCAGGGTGCTGTACAGGTAGTCTAAGTCCTCCTGACGCTGCTCCGCGGTCAGTCCGCCGGCGCCGAGGGCGGTGACGGACAGCAGCAGCGCAAAGGACAGCGCAAGTGGGATGATGCGTCGCATAGTGTTCTCTCCTTCTCCGATAACTTACATGTTGCTTTGCTGCCGGCCTGGAGGGCCTTCTCCCCTGCCGGCGGAGGGGTCTATCAGCAGTATAGCACACATGGCCGCCCGCGTGGTTTAAGCTTTGTTTAAGATTGCGGCGGCGACATTGTGCAGGGACCTCCAGCGCCGCAAAAGAACCGCCGGTGGGGCCTCTACCCCACCGGCGGCTGCTTCTTAAGATGGATCGCTCAAAAGTCCCGGTTGTCGAGGGCGGCAAGGCCCATGCGCACGGCGGAGACCACCCTGCCGCGCTCCTCGTCGCTCTCCGCCTCGTCGTAGCGCCGGCGCAGCTCCTTGAGGAACAGCCCCCGGAGGCTGTCCTCCCCGGCCCGGCTCCAGATGTCCTCGCTGACCCGGGTCTGGTCCACCAGCTCCAAGTGGCTGCAGCGCTGGGCGAAGGCCTCCTGGAGGACCGGCAGGCGCAGGGTGCTCTCCCCCCGCTCCCCGGTAAACACCACCCGGACCATATCCTCCTGCCGGCAGCCTCGGAGTGTCTCCTCCAAGGCCTCCGCCGCCTCCCGTCCGGTGACGTCGGCGGTGAGGATGGTATAGCGGCGGCGGGACAACGGCACAAACTCCAGCTCCACCCCCGACTGCTCCACGCTGCCAAAGAGAACCCCCTTCTCCCCCGTCTCGTCAAAGCCCCGCCCCTCCGGGCAGCCGGGGTAGGCGTAATAGGTGCCCCCCTCCCGGCGCAGGCCGCTGTACTGGTGGACATGGCCGAGGGCGAGATAGGTAAGGCCGCTGCCTGCGATCTGCTCCCCTGTGATGGGGCCGTAGGGCCCGGGGTTTAAGTCGGCGTGGACGCACATGATGGAGAGGCCACCGCTCCCGGCGTGAAAGCCGGCAAGGGGGCTGTCCAGCCGCTCTTGGGCGGTAAAGGCGGCGCCGTAGACCGTGCAGGCCCCCACCTGCACCGCCTCCGGGGCGGCGGAGGTGAACAGGTGGACGTTCTCCGGCCAGTCCACCGAGCGGTAGGGGCTGCGGGCGTGGTAGGGGTCGTGGTTCCCCGGGGCGATCACCACCGGACAGCGGATGGAGGCGAGGGCCCCCCGGAGCTGCTCCATGGTCTCCCGGTAGACGCTGTCGGCGTCAAAGAGATCCCCGCTGAGGAGCACCAGCTCCGCCCCCCGGTCGTTGGCGATCTCCGCCATGCGCCACAGGAGGGAGCGCCCCTCCTCCCGGCGCCGCCGCCCCTCGGCGGCGGACAGCCCCCGGAAGGGGCTGTCCAAATGGAAATCCGCGGCGTGGAGGATCCTCATACCTGCTCCTCCGGACGCCAGTTCTTGCACACGTCCACCCACTTGTCCGTTTTGGCGTACCGCTCCAGCTCCTCGCAGGTCATCTCAATGGCGCTGTTGGCGCTGCCGGCGGCGGGAAACACGGTGTCAAACCGGCGGAGGGACTCGTCCAGGTAGACCTCCACACCGTCGTTCACCGCAAAGGGGCACACGCCGCCCACGGCGTGGCCCACCCGCTCCACCGCCTCCTCGGCGGTAAGCATTTTCGCCTTGCCGCCGAAGGCCGCCTTGTAGCGGGTGTTGTCCACCTTGGCGTCCCCGGCGGCCACCACCAAAATGGTTCTGTCGTCTATCTTAAAGGACAGGCTCTTGGCGATGCGCGCCCCCTCTACGCCGAGGGCCTCCGCCGCCAGGGCCACCGTGGCGCTGGACACGGAAAATTCTTGGATCCGCTCGTCGATCCCTAAGGTTTTGAAATAGGCACGGACTCGTTCAATGGACATGGGATTGCTTTCTCCTTCTCTGTGGTTTGAAAATATGCGCTGCGCGCCCAGATTGATCGGCTATTGAGGCGCTTACAGCGCAGAAAACTTTATGCGCTGTGTTCGGGCCCGGAGGGCAGGGGCAAAAACTGCTGGGGGATGGTGAGCTCCCCCGCCTCCTCCGCCGTCAGCGGGCGGACCGGCAGATAGCGGCTCCGGACGCCATGGCGCTGGGAGCCGCCTACATACTCCAAATAGAGCTGGCCCGTTTCGCTGCGCCACACCCTGCTGCTCAGATGCTGGGGCAGACAGGCGTAGGGCCCCTCGGCCATACCGCTCCAGCCTCCCACCAGGGCGCCGTCCTCCGTGGGGAGGCGGTCCGGGGAGTCATAGAGGAGCTGCCCCTCCTCCGTACAGCCCTCCGGCAGGGTGTCAAGGAGTTCCCTGCCGCCTTTGCCCGGCGCGAGATAGAGCTGTCCGTCCCAGCAGAAGATGTTCCGGTACAGCCCTTCCACCGCGAGACCCACCCACAGCTTGGATTGGTACCCCTCGCTGAGGTAGACGTACAGCACATCCGGGAAGTCCTCACAGGCCCATATGGTGCCCCGCACCTCATCAGCAATTCGAATGGCATAGCAGCCCTCCATCTCCTTGGCGGCGTGGAAATACCCCTCTTGGGGCTGGATACTCCGGGACACCCCGGCGATCTCCCCCACCTCTTTCCAAGCGCCCTCCTCGTGGGGGAGGTAGTAAAAAATACGCTGCCAGTGGTAGAAGCGCCCCTCGTGATACAGCGCCGGCACGGCGGAGCTGGGCCAGAGGCCGTCCTCCTTCTCCTCCTCCGGCGCGACGGACACATCCCCGCCGCAGCCAATGAGGGACAGCAGGGCGCACAGGCACAGCAGCAGGGCAAGGCCTCGACGCCTCAACCTCTTCTCCTCCTTTCTCAGGGCGCATTTGTACCCTCTCTATCTATATAGACGCAAAAGAAGGCCATGAGCTGCCGCTTTTCCCTTACCGGATCTCGATGCGCTCCACCGCGGTGCACAGCCCGGTGTCGCCATCGAGGGTAAACACCGCGCCGCAGAGCTTGCAGGGGCCGCCGGCCACCTGATAGCGCCCGGGCAGGCCGCCGAGGAAGGTCTCCACGCTCTGCTCCGGCCGGATGCCGATGACCGAGCGGACCGGCCCGGTCATCCCCACATCGGTGAGGTAGCCGGTGCCCTTGGGCAGAATCTGCTCGTCCGCGGTGGGGACATGGGTGTGGGTTCCCCAGAGGGCGGAGACCCGGCCGTCTAAGTAGTAGCCCATGGCCAGCTTCTCGCTGGTGGCCTCGGCGTGGAAGTCCACGAGGGTGAGGTTTGCCCGCCCCTCCTTCAGCAGCCGGTCAGCGGTGGTGAAGGGATTTTCCGCATGAAAATCAAGATTGCAGCGGCCGATGAGGTTGATCACCCGGATGGTGATTCTGCCGCACTCGTAGATGCCGCAGCCCCACCCGGGAGCCCGGCCGGTGAAGTTAGCCGGCCGGAGGAGGTAGGGGCTCTCCTCCAGCATGGGGATGATCTGCTGGCGGCCGAAGGTATGGTTGCCGAGGGTGATCACATCGGCGCCGGCGGCAAAGACCGCATCCGCCTGGGCGGGGGTCAGGCCGAGGCCGGCGATGTTCTCCCCGTTGACCACGGTAAAGTGGATCTCCTTCAGCCGGCGCAGGGACCGCAGGTGCCGCGTCAGCTGGTCCAAGCCCCCTTCCCCCACCACGTCGCCAATGGCGAGAATATGGTACTCCATCCCTCATCCGTCCTCTCTGTCCGCCCTACCGGGCGGCTTTTTCCTGATGATACCACAAAAGCGCCCCCCTTTGCAAGGGGACAGATGGGGAGGCGGCCTATACAGGGAGCATCCAGCCATAAAACTCCCTTTACATTCTTCCTCCCCCCGTGTTATAGTAAAGTTGTTCTATCTTGCACTGACTGCAAAAAAAGGAGGTCCACCATGCCGAATGGAAGAAAAAGCAAGCACTGGGATGATGCGATCCTTCTGCTGAATAAGGGGAAACGGGGCATCCTCCGGATTGTCTTCAGCCGGACCATGGTTATCATTCTGCTGCTGGCTCTTCAGGTTTTGTTTTTGTTTTCCGCCTTCTTTCGCCTTTTGGGGGATAACTTAGCGCTGATCTTTACTGGAAGCGGTGTGATTTCTACCATCATGGCCGTGGTCATTGTCAACGATCACCGCCAAAATCCATCCATCAAGCTGACATGGAGCGTTCTTATCATTATCTTTCCCATTTTTGCGATACCTTTTTACTTTTTTGTCAATCAGGACCTTGGACACCGTCTGGTCCGCCGCCGGACTCTCACCATCTTGGATTCCACCAAGCACCTGGTGCAGCAGGACGAGACCGCGGTCAGCGCCATGGACGGCGGCTCCCAGTCCCTCTCCCAATATCTGTGGCGGGAGGGTCCTTTTCCTGTCTACCGCAACTCCTCCGCCCACTACTACCCTCTGGGCGACTACGCCTTTGACGATATGCTCACCGCTCTGGAGCAGGCGGAGCACTTTATTTTTTTGGAGTACTTTATCATTGAGGAGGGCTACATGTGGGGCCGCATCCTGAGTATCCTCGAGCGGAAAGCCAAGGAGGGGGTGGAGGTCCGCGTCCTGTATGACGGCACCTGCGCGGTAGCCTTACTGCCCTACAACTACCCCAAAAAGCTGGAGGCCCTCGGTATCCAGTGCAAAATGTTTGCCCCTCTGCGGGTGGCCGTCTCCACCCACTACAACAACCGGGACCACCGAAAAATTTTTGTGGTGGACGGCAAGGTGGCCTTCACCGGCGGCATCAACCTGGCCGACGAGTACATCAACCGCAAGGTGCTCCACGGTCACTGGAAGGACAACGCCATCCGCGTCACCGGCGAGGCGGTGCGGGGATTCACCGTGATGTTCCTCCAAATGTGGAATGTGGAGAGCTGGAAGCAGGAGGATTATGGGCGCTACCTGGATACTGTGCCTGCAGCCGAAGCGGGCTTCTACATTCCCTTCGGCAGCAACCCCTTCTGCGGAGAACATGTGGCGGAGATGGTCTATATCGACATGATCAACCGTGCCCAGCGCTATGTGCATATCATGACCCCCTATTTAGTGATCGACAATGAGATGGCCACCGCTCTGACCTTTGCCGCCCGGCGCGGCGTGGAGGTGGCACTGATCCTGCCCCACATTCCCGACAAAAAAGCCATCTTTGCCGTGTCCAGATCCTATTACCGCCATCTTTTGGAGGCAGGGGTACAGATCTATGAGTACACCCCCGGCTTCGTCCATGCGAAGGTCCTGGTCAGCGACGACAGGCGCGCCGTAGTGGGCACCATCAACTTCGACTACCGCAGCCTCTATCTCCACTTTGAGTGCGGCCTCTACATAGAGGACGCACCGGCGGTGGGCCAGGTGGAGGGGGATATACAGGCCACCCTGTGCCTGTCCCAGCCGGTCACCTTAGCCGACCGAAAGTCCTGGAGTCTGTTCAGCAAGCTCACCAGCTGGATTCTGCGGCTGTTTGCGCCGCTGCTGTAGAGGCGCCTCCTTTTTGAGAAGGGCAGCTGACGTATCATCGCATAAGAAGCCATGGTTCCTTCATTTTTCCATATACAGAAAGAGGAGAAGCGCAATGGAGAAGAAATGGATTCAAAAGAGCAGTTCGATTCTATTGGTGGCGCTGGTGGTGGCGGTCCTGTGGGGCAGCGCTTATCCCGGCGTGAAAATCGGCTTTGAATGGTTCCACATCGCTACGGAGGATGCGGCCTCCAAAATCCTATTTGCCGGTATCCGCTTCTTTTTGGCCGGCGCCATGGTGGTGGGCTTCGCCAGCGTGCGGGAGCGCCGACTGATCCGCCCCACCCATGCCGAGCTGCCCCATGTGGCCGCGCTGGGGCTGATCCTCACATCCGTGCAATATATCTTCTACTACATTGGCCTCGCCCACATCAGCGCCTCCAAGGGGGCGATTCTCTTCTCCTGCGGTACCTTTTTGGCGGTGCTCTCCTCCCCCCTCTTAGTCAGAGGGGAGCGTCTCACCCTGCGCAAAGTGCTTGGTTGCTGCATCGGCTTTGCCGGCGTGGTTTTCGTCAACGGCGGCTCTGTGGAAGGCGGCGTCACTCTCCTGGGGGAGGGTTTTATTCTCATCGCCGCAGCCAGCTTCGGGCTGGGCTCCACCTGGAGCAAAACCGTCAGCGCCAACAGCAGCCCCACCATGGTCACCGGCTACCAGATGCTTATTGGCGGCGCTGTGCTGTGTATCCTCGGCCCTCTCCTCGGCGGCCGGCTGACCTATGTCACCCTGCAGGGGATACTGCTGCTCCTCTACCTCTCCTTTCTCTCCGCGGCCGCCTTCTCTCTGTGGACGCTGCTGCTCAAACACAATGATGTGGGCAAGGTCACCGTCTACAATTTCCTTGTCCCCGTCTTCGGCACAGCCCTCTCCGGTATTTTCCTCCATGAGGATGTTCTGACCCTGCAAAACCTTCTGGCACTGGCCTTGGTATGCCTTGGCATTGTGATTGTCAACCTCCCTCATGCCGCCGGCAAGCAGAGGGCGCTCTGATCCCCTCCGCTATGCCGTGTCCTCCGTTCAGGACAACAGCTGCAAAAAGTCCCCCGAAAGCGCTTTTTCGGGGGACTTTTAAAGTGGCATGGAAAGAAGGGGCGCCGCCCCCCTCCGCCAGCGGCGCTTTTGCGGCCCATGGGCATTTTGCCGCAGGCGGCCGCCATGGGCGCATTGAGCCCCTGCTTTTGCTGCACAAGGAGCCAAAGCCGTGTCGGCTGCCAAAGGCGTAACCACCGGCCGCACCGGCGGTTTTCTGTCCAACAGAAAAAGGACATCCTTGCGGATGTCCTTTCTTCATGGAGGCGACACCCGGATTTGAACCGGGGAATGAGGGTTTTGCAGACCCTTGCCTTACCACTTGGCTATGTCGCCATCATCTATCTGCAATGTCATTCTATGCGTCACCATCGACACACAGCACAGGAAAAAATTTTGTCACATGGAATATTCAATTATTCCATGTGACAAATGGAGCGGGCGACGGGGCTCGAACCCGCTACCTCCACCTTGGCAAGGTGGCGCTCTACCAGATGAGCTACGCCCGCATATGGCACAGCCCAATCGCCGATTGGACTGTGTGGTGCCTCCGGTCGGAATCGAACCAACGACACGAGGATTTTCAGTCCTCTGCTCTACCAACTGAGCTACAGAGGCATGTGGTGACCCATGAGGCAAACGCCTCATGGGTCATCTTTGGCGACCCAGAACGGGCTCGAACCGTCGACCTCTAGCGTGACAGGCTAGCGTTCTAACCAACTGAACTACTGGGCCATATCTTCTCCCCGGGGGAAGGGAAATGGTGGGAACAACAGGGCTCGAACCTGTGACCCCTTGCTTGTAAGGCAAGTGCTCTCCCAGCTGAGCTATGCTCCCGGCTCCTGGCCGTTTCCCAAACGGCAAGGGTTATTATACTAAAGCCACTCCCTTTTGTCAACCTTTTATTTTGAGATTTTTTTACTTTTTTTATCTTTCCGCATTTTGCACAGCAGCTCCTCCAGTTCCACCCGGGAAAAGGTGTGAATAGTGTCGCAAAATTGACAGGTCAGCTCGCATCCCCCCTGCTCCTGCAGGATCTTCTCCACTTCCTCCGTTCCAAGGCTGATGAGGGCCCGCTCCACCCGCTCCCGGCTGCAGTAGCACTTGTAGGAAATCGGGCTGGTCTCTAAAATCTCCAGGTCGAAATCGGATAAAACGGTGCGCAGCAGCGCCTCCGGATCGTCGTTTCCGTCTAAGAGCGCGGTGACAGCTCCGGCGGCCAGCACACCCCCCTCCACCTTCGCAATCACATCCTCCCCGGCGCCGGGCAGCAGCTGAATGATATAGCCGCCGGCGGCGCGGACGCTCTGGTCCCGGTCCACCAGCACGCCGAGGGCGCAGGCGGTGGGAATCTGCTCGCTCTCCACGAAATAAGCGGCGAGATCCTCGGCGATCTCGCCCCCCACCAGCGCCACGCTGCCCACATAGGGCTCCCGCAGGTTCAGGTCCTTGATCACCGTCAGTGTGCCTTCCGGGCCCACCGCGGCGCCCACATTCAGCTTTCCATCGGAGCGCAGGGGCAGATCCACATGAGGCTGCTGGACATAGCCCCGGACATTCCCCTCATTGTCAGAGACGGCAAGGACGGTGCCGAGGGGGCCGTTTCCCTTGATCTGCAGCGTCAGGCTGGCCCCGCTGTCCTTCAGTGCGTTGCCCATCATGGAGGCGGCCGATAGAGCCCGGCCCAAGGCCGCCGTGGCCACCGGCAGCGTGGTATGAATCTGCCGGGCGCGCTCGGTGAGCTCCTTGGTAGAGACGGCCACCGCCTGCACCATACCGTCGGTTGTGATTGCACGTACCAGTCTGTCCATTTGTATCATCCTTCTTTTTTCGAAAATTATTCTTTTCTCTTTTTTTGCCTATCACCCGGTGTGGTGGCAATTCGCGCCCCCGGGCGCGAGTGGCTTTTGTTGATAGACAAAAGCTACCAAAAACCGGCTCAAGAACCCATGGTTCTTGGGAATCTCCTTGTCCCCATTGGTTTTTGGAGCGTTTCGCACCTCGGCGCGACCCACTTTTGTCACCAAACAAAAGTGGGCAAAAATTGGCTTAGAACCTGCGGTTCTAAGAATTCCCTTGTCCCCGCTGGAGTGCGTCCTCCTATCACCGGCGCGTGGGGATCGAGCGGACTGCCGCCCTGGGCGTTACGCCCTGCTACGGTGGA
Organism: uncultured Oscillospiraceae bacterium; assembly: GCA_904420145.1. Taxonomy (GTDB): domain Bacteria; phylum Bacillota; class Clostridia; order Oscillospirales; family Oscillospiraceae; genus CAJFPI01. Next base: position 3,588 of record CAJFUI010000005.1, on the reverse strand, counting down.
GCACGAAAGTTTTCCTTCCCTACCAACAGCGCCTGCTGCATGTGGGGTGGGTGGGACTGCCAATGTGCGAAGCGATAGAACGCCGCACCTCGCTCAACCGACGCGGGAGCCCTTAGCGCAGCGGAAAGGGCGGGTCCAGAACGACGGTCAATCCAGTGCTACACCTGGACTACCGTGCACTGAGAGGCAAAGTGCATTTCGCGATGCCTAACAACTTCCACCCAGTGCCACGGGGTCCTTAGGGGCTCGCCCCTAAGCTGACTTTTGGTGACTTTTGTTCAGGGACAAAAGTCACTCGCCTCGGGAGACGAAACCTCTCCCGCGCCCGGGGCGCGAAACGCCCCAAAAGTCACTCGCGCCTGCAGGGTGCCATCACTCCTCAGCCCCTTCCGGTATCCACTCAATCAGGTCACCGGGCTGACACTGCAGCAGAGAACAAATCACATTCAGACTGGCTATACTGATGGAGGCATCCCCCACCCGAACCTTTTGCAGCGTGCCTTCGGAGAGCAAGCCCTCCTTGCGCATCCGGTAGCTGGTATAGCCCTTGCCCTTCAGTTTCTCCAAAATATCTGCCTTATATCGAATCATGCTCCTCCTTCTCCTCCGGCACCCACTCCACCAGATCTCCCGGCTGGCACTGCAGAATCCTGCAGATAACGTCCAAGCTGTCCAGCCGGATTCCCGTCCCCCCGGCCCGCAGGCGCTGCATGGTGCTCTCCGCTATCAGCTTTTCTCTCCGAATACGATAGGTTGTATACCCCGCCTTTTTCAGCTCTTCCAAAATATCTACTTTATACTTAATCATAATTTTTGAAAACCTCCCAATCGGGTGTTGACATTCTCTTAAACGGGTGTATAATATAACCTATAGAAAACAAGATTTAACAACGGAAAGGAGAATCCCTATGACCCCCGCTGCGGAAGCTCTGTATTTCCACCTCTTGGATGGTCCCCTTGTAGACTACTACCGGGAGACCGACTACGCCCAGTGCCTCCGGCGGCAGGAGGCGCTGACCGACCGGCTGCGCAGGGCGCTGCCGCCGGAGCAGCAGGACCTTTTGGCCGAGGTGCTGGAGGCCTGCAGCGACACCGAGAGCTGCGAGCTGGAGGCCATGTTCCTTGCCGCCATGGACCTGACGCTCTCCCTCCTCTGCCGCCCTCACTTCCGCCGGATGGCGGAAAAATAGATCCGCTCCTCGTTCTCCCGGGGAGCGCTCATGCGGCAGTCGCCGTAGGTGCGGATGTTGGAAAAGCCCGCCTCCAGCAGCCATGCCCGCAGCTCCTCCACCTCGTAGGCCCGCTGGCGGTGTTCCTCAAAGCCCCGCTCCCACCGTCCGTCCGGACACCTCCGGAAGATGTCCATGTAGTAGGCGCAGACCTTGCTCCGCTTCTCATATTCTGTCCGCCAGACGCAGTAGACATCCTCCGTCTCGTCCAAGAATACCTGCCCGTCCAGGGAGCGCAGCTTATAGGGACTGTTGACGTCAAAAATCAGAATGCCCCCCGGCTGGATAAACAGGTGGAGCCGCTGCAGCGTGCGCTGGACGTCCCTGGGACTGGTCAGATAGTTCAGGCTGTCCAAACAGCAGATAGCCGCCTCCACCGTGCCGTACAGGTCCAGCTTCGGCATCTCCTGCTGCAAAAACAGCGGCGGCTCCCCGCTGAGCCCAACCGCCTTCTCCCGGGCCACAGCCAGCATATCCCCGCTGCCGTCCACGGCGATCACCTCGTAGCCCCGTTCGGAGAGCAGGCAGGTCATGGTCCCCGTGCCGCAGGCTAAGTCCAGCACCGTGCGGACAGCCACGCGGCTGCGGCCCATGAGCTTCTCAATAAAATCCGCCCGCCGCTGGTAGGCCACATCCTCTGTCAGCGCGTCGTAGCAGCCGGCCAGGGTCTCATAGCTGCTCATGCTCTTCCTGCTCCTTCATGCGCTCAAACACCACCTGATAGCCGTCGGCCCCGAAGCTAAGGGAGCGGTTCACCCGGCTGATAGTGGCACTGGAGGCGCCGGTGCGCTCCAAAATATCGTTGTAGATCATTCCCTTGTTGAGCAGCATGGCCACATCGAAGCGCTGCTCCATGGCCCGCAGCTCTGTAATAGTGCACAGGTCCTGAAAGAAGTGGTAGGCCTCCTCCTCTGTTTTCAGCAGCAGGACGGCCTTGTAGAGATTGTCGCTCTTTGCTTTGTTGGTAATACGTGCCATCTCGGTTTCCTCCACGGCTTGTAATACTGGTATTTTAACACTTCACTCCGTGAAAGTAAACCCCCTCATCAATATTTACAAAAGGGGGCGGACAGCCAATGGCTGTCCGCCCCCTCCCTACACAGCACTGCGCCTCTGTGCACTGCGCGGCACCGCATTGCCATTTTTGATTTTTTCCCGCCTGTTTCCTATGCGTTCTTCTGTTTTTTCCGATACCAGAGGTAACTCATGAGGATGGAAAGCAGGGCGGCCCCCAAGAGACTGACCATCAGAGCGGCGAATAGGGCGGCCTCCGGCAGCAACAGGGCGGCAAGGATAGTGATGACCCCCGCTCCACAGAAGAGCCATCCCGACAGCCGGTGGGTCCGGTTCCAGATATCAGGGTCGCTTATAGTCCAAGGGGTACGCACGCCGAAGAAGAAATTGGGCTTAATCTTCCCCATCATGTTTCCGATAAAGACAAACAGCAGTCCCAGCAGAATAGAGATGGCCCTGCCCACGGACAGGGTCCCTGGGCGGAAGGACTCTGCCAATGCAATCCCCATGATCACCGCGATGAAGGCGGTCATCACCACGGCGAAGGCCTCGTAGTACTTCTGAAACTTCTCATAGCTGCGCTTCTTTGGGTCCAGACGGGGGAGGAACTGGAACAGCAGGGCCATCAGCGGGCCGATAGCCGCCATAAACCACAGCTCATTCTTACTGCCGTAACGGTTGATTTCCCCGTCAAAGCCCCAGTGCATGGGAACCTCATCAGGCAGCCGGTGGTAAAACACCGCTACCAGCACCAGGGGCAGCATGGCCAGCAGCCACATAGCGGCGATGCTCAGCTTACTCTTCATCTGTGCTTCCTCCTTTCAGCCCGGCGATCCAGCCGGTGATCTCATCTAAAATAGACAGATTCAACTCGTAGTAGATATACTTCCCCCGCTTGTCGTCGCTGATCAGCCCCGCGTCCTTCAGCACCGACAGGTGGTGGGAGACCGTGGCGCCGGTCATGGCAAAGTGGGCGCCGATCTCCCCAGCGGTCTTGGCCCCGTCCCGGAGGATGTTCATAATCTCCCGCCGGGTGGGGTCACCGAGGGCCTTGAAGGTCTCCTGGAATCCCATGTCCTGCGCCCCTTTCATTTAGAAAATTATCTAAATATAGGGTAGCACAGACAGTCTCCTCTGTCAAGAATTATTTAGAAAATCATCTAAATAATTGGCAAAAGCAGCCGGGAGGACCTTGATCCTCCCGGCCGAAAATTTTACAGAGCAAAGTTGCCGTCCACAAAGACGGGGATCTCCTTGTCGTCGTAGGTAGTACCCACAATGGAGAGATCGGCGGTGCCCACCATAAAGTCCACATGGGTAATGGAGTCGTTGAGGCCCAGCGCCT
>CAJFUI010000004.1 GCA_904420145.1 uncultured Oscillospiraceae bacterium | reverse complement strand
TCGAAGATGCGGATGATGTCGATGCCGTTTTCAATGCTCTTGCGGCAGAAGGCGTCCACCACGTCGTCGGCGTAGTGCTTGTAGCCGAGGATGTTCTGGCCGCGGAAAAGCATCTGCAGCTTGGTGTGGGGCAAAGCCTTGCGCAGGGTGCGCAGGCGCTCCCAGGGATCCTCATTGAGGAAGCGCATGCACACATCGAAGGTGGCGCCGCCCCAGCACTCCAGAGAGTAGTAGCCGATGGAGTCCAAAATCTCACAGGCGGGGAGCATGTCCTTGATGGTCATGCGGGTGGCCGCCTGGGACTGGTGGGCGTCGCGGAGAATAGTATCGGTAATCAGTAAGGGTTTATTGGACAGAAATTCCATAGTTTCCATGTAACGACCTCCTTATCAGCCGAACAACGCCATCAGCACGCCGGCGGCGATGGCGCTGCCGATCACGCCGGCCACGTTGGGACCCATGGCGTGCATCAGCAGGAAGTTGCCGGGATTATACTTCTGACCTACCACCTGAGAGACACGGGCCGCCATAGGCACCGCGGATACGCCGGCGGAGCCGATGAGGGGGTTGATCTTCTCCTTCAGGAAGAGGTTCATGAGCTTGGCCAGCAGCACGCCGCCGGCGGTGCCGAAGCCAAAGGCCACAACGCCCATGCACAGGATGATGAGGGTGCGGGGGCTGAGGAAGGTGGCTGCGGTGGCGGTGGCGCCCACGCTGAGGCCGAGGAAGATGGTGACGATGTTCATCAGCTCGTTCTGCATGGTCTTGCTCATACGGTCCACCACGCCGCACTCGCGGGCCAGGTTACCCAGCATCAGGCAGGCGATCAGGGGCGCCGCGGAGGGCACCAGCATGGCCACAAACACGGTGACCACGATGGGGAAGACGATCTTTTCCCGCTTGGAGACCTCCCGCAGGGGGCGCATAACGATCTTGCGCTCCTTCTCGGTGGTCAGCAGCTTCATAATGGGGGGCTGGATCACGGGCACCAGAGCCATGTAGCTGTAGGCCGCCACGGCGATGGGGCCCAGCAGCTGGGGGGCAAGGCGGCTGGTGAGGAAGATGGCGGTGGGGCCGTCGGCGCCGCCGATGATGCCGATGGAGGAGGCCTCCGCCGCAGTGAACATGCCGGAGAGCCGGCAGCCCACAAAGGTGATGAAGATGCCCAGCTGCGCGGCAGCGCCCAGCAGCAGGCTCTTGGGGTTGGCGATCAGGGGGCCGAAGTCGGTCATGGCGCCCACACCCATGAAGATCAGGCAGGGGTAGATGCCAAGCTTCACACCCAAATACAGCGCGTCAATCAGTCCCGTGGAGATGGATTGGCCCACCTCCACCGTAGCCAGCACAGCGTCAGACACGCCGGCGGCGCTCATCTCATTGAGAAATTCCTGCGTGATGGGCGCGCCGCCGAACAGGTCCCAGTGGACTGTGCCGCCGGCAAAAAGGATCTCGTGGTACATCTCCGCGCCAGGCAGGTTGGTGACCAGCATGCCGAAGGAGATGGGGACCAGGAGCAAAGGCTCAAACTTCTTCACAATGGCCAGGTACATGAGGACAAAGGAGATAAGGAGCATCACCAGGGTCCGCCAGTCACCGTTGGCGACAATGCGATAGAAGCCAGTATCCTGAATAAAAGTTATCATAGCTTCCATATGTAGTTACCCTCCAGAATCGGCCTTAACCGATCACACACAGCAGCGTACCGGTCTCCACCGTGGCGCCCTTGGTCACGTTGATAGAGGTGATGGTCCCGTCGCAGGGGGCCAAAATCTCGTTCTCCATCTTCATGGCCTCCAGAATCATCAGAATGTCGCCTCTCTTCACAGCGGCGCCGTTGGAGAAGTTGACGGACAAAATGGTGCCGGGCATGGGGGAAGTGACCTGCTCACCGCCGGCGGGGGCAGCGGCAGCGGGGGCGGCAGGAGCCGCGGGAGCGGGGGCAGCGGCAGGAGCGGGCGCGGCCGCAGGAGCAGCGGCAGCCGGAGCGCCGTCCATAACCTCAAGGGTGATCTCGTAAACGGTACCGTTCACATTAACCTTGTACTTTTTCATTGTTCTTTACCTCTCCTAAAAAATAATGTTTAGACTTTTTTGACGGACAGAATACGGATGCCGGACAGATCGGCGCCGGTATCCTCTGCGATCGCCGCGGAAATGGCGGCAATCATAGCCTGCCGGTTGGGAATGCTCTCTGCAGCGGGCGCAGCCATAGCGGCAGGCACGGCTGGAGCGGCCTCAGCGGGCTTTTGGGTCATCCGGCATATGGCGCTCACCAGATAGCTGAGTACCACAATGCAGACCAGACCGAAAAAGACCGTTCCAATCCCCATTGCAACAACAAACCAATTGCTCATAGCGTCTCCTCCTTACCGAAATTGCGAGGGTTTATGGAAAGCTTCCGGATAAGCCCTACTGGTAAAAATCAAACGATTTTTACTTGCGCAAAGATATCCTTATTATATCAAAGGCGTACGGATAATTCAATAGGGAATCCCGCTCTTTTGTCATGTTTTTACACCTGTTTTTCTGTTTTGACAAAATATGCTATACTGAAAAAAGGAGGTGGAGGCGTATGCGGTATCCCAAAGTGAGAACGGGAACCTTTCTTTCACGACCCAATCGGTTTATTGCCCACGTGGAGATAGACGGGGAAGAGGCGGTCTGCCACGTCAAGAATACGGGGCGGTGCCGGGAGCTGCTGGTGCCGGGGGCCAGGGTGTATCTGGCTGCGGCGGAAAGCAGCGCCCGCAAGACGAAATACGACCTGATCGCCGTGGAGAAGGGGGATAAGCTCATCAACATGGACGCTCAGGCGCCCAACCGTGTCTTTGCGGAGTGGGCGGCAGGCAGCGGGCTCTGGCCATCGGTCCAAAGGGTCCGGCCGGAGGTCGCCTTCGGCAGCTCCCGGCTGGATTTTTTGCTGAAGACGGCGGCGGGGCTTGCCTTTGTGGAGGTGAAGGGGGTGACCCTGGAGGAGAACGGGGAAGCCCGCTTTCCCGACGCCCCCACGGAGCGGGGGGTCAAGCACTTGCTGGAGCTCCGGCGGGCGGCGGAGGCGGGCTACAGGGCGGCGGCGTTTTTCGTCATCCAGATGAAGGGTGTCACCCGCTTCTGTCCCAACGACGCCACCCATCCCGCCTTTGGGGAGGCCCTCCGGCAGGCGGCGGCGGGCGGGGTGCAGGTCTACGCCTACGACTGCCTGGTGACGCCGGACTCCCTGACCATCGACCAGCCAGTGCCGGTGGTACTGTAAAAAAACATACGAAGAAGGCCCCCGGACGGCGTTTAGCCGTCCGGGGGCTATTTTGTTATGGTAAGGGAGGGCGCTTAGTCCTGCTCCACCCTGCCGCCGCAGTGGGGACAGAAGGCGGCGTCCGGCGTCAAGGGCCTGCCGCAGCGGGGGCAGAACCGGGCGCCGGATGGCGCTGCTTCTGTTTCGGGGGCGGATGAGGGGGTCTCCGCTGCCGGAGCCGGATCGGCAGGCGCTGGAGGGGCGGGGTCCGCGGGCGCGGTGCCGGCGGAAGCAGGGGACGGAACCGCCTGCGGCGCATCCGTCCCGGCGAAGAGGGCACAGCAGAGGAAGCGGAGGCCCAGGAGAAATACGACAATGGAAGAGCCGAGAGAGCCGATCACGAGGTAGGGAGTCTGGACAATGCCGGGGAGGAACCAGAAGGTGGAGACAAACCGCAGAAGGTTCCCCTTGGCGAAGGACCGCAGGAGGATCCAGAGGAGAAACAGCATCATACCAAACAGACAGGTGCCGGAGGCGGTCACAGAGTACCGATTGAAAAGCCCCGTATTTTGGAAAAAAGTGTCGATCTCTTGGTAGTACTGGGCAGCTAATAGGGCCCCGGGGATCAAAAACAGCAGCCGCAGCTTCCGCCGGGCCGGGAGGAAGCATACCAGCAGGGCGCAGCCGGCAAAGAGAAGATAAGGCAGCGCATCGGGTTTTGCGCTGTCGCTGTAATAAAGGAATTTGCTGCTGGCTTTGTAAATGTTTATATCTATAACTGGCACAATCAGCAGCACCGCCGCGCCCAGGGCAAAGCCGCGAATCATTTTCTTCTGAGATATACCTGTTTCCCCGGAGAGAAGAGCTGTCTGCTCGGCCACTTCTCCCATAAAGAGAACATAGCAGAGGCAGAAGAAGCCGAAGAAGAACGCGATTTCCCAGAGAGTGTCAAGGAGGCCTAAACGAGCAGCAGGGAGTAGGATGGCGGGCAGGAACCACAGGGAGGGAATCACCTTGCCCCATTTTCCTTTTGCAAAGGAGCGCAGAGGGAGAAAGAGAAGAAAGGAAAGAGCGGAGAGGACCCGCAGAGCGGCGGCTGTGCCCTCCGATAGATAGTATGTAAAAGCTGCGTAGCCCCCAGTGTAGTAAGGTATGAGGTTTATCAGCTGGCGGCAATCCATGTAGAGCAGCAGCACCCCGGGGAGCAGGAACAGCAGCCGCAGCTTTCTCGGGGCGGGAAAGGCGGCCAGCACGAGGGCGAGGAGCACAAACAGGGCGTAGGGTGCCCACATAAAGACCCTCCCGAAGGTGTTGATGAAGTGAAAGACAAACATCCCGGCCATCAGCGCTGCCGAGCACAGGGAACAGATCCGGATCGTTTTTTTCTCCATGCGAAACCTCTCTCTTTTCTCCGTTGTCCTGTAACAGGACATCATTCTGTGATTCATAGTTTACCCTTTGAATTGTCCTATGTCAAGACAAAGGGGGGCCCACATGGCGCGGATCATCGACGGAAGCGAGAAGAATATGGTGGGGGAACGGGTGCGTTCCCTGCGGTTGGCGCGGGGGCTGAGCCAACAGCTCCTGCCCGACCGGCTGGAGACCCTGGCCATCTATATCTGCCGGGGTTCCATCTCCCGGATCGAGGACAAGCAGAGGACGGTGACGGATATCGAGCTCTACGGCCTCTCCGAGGCGCTCCGGGTGCCCATTGAGGCGTTTTTTGAAAAGGAGGAAAAATAAGGGACAAAGAAAACAGAGGGCGGCAGCATAAAGTGCTGCCGCCCTCTGTTTCGCAGTAAAAGACGGGAGAAGACGGACTTCTCTCTCCTCTTCAGGTTCGGTCTGCTATCTCCACGGCGTGTCCCGCCGCAAGGGACGCGGGCACGTCGATCACGCGCTGGTTGGCGCTGCCCCGCCAGGGGAGGGAGAGGGTCCGCTGGGAGAGCAGGAAGGGACCGTCCACCAGCACGTCCAGCTCCCGGAGCAGGGAGCGCTGGGCCGGCGTCCCCTCCTGCAGCAGGTGCTCAAAGGTGTAGCCGGTGTAGCCCCAGACGTTGAGACGGTGGGCGTGGGCGGTCTGGGCCAACCGGAGGCAGTCCTCCGGCTGGGAGAAGGGCTCCCCGCCGGAGAGGGTCAGCCCGTCGGTCAGGGGATTTTTCAGCAGCTCCCCCTCCACCTCCTCCACTGTCATCTCCCGGCCTCCTGACGGATCATGGGAGTCGGGATTATGGCAGCCAGGACAGTGGTGGGGACAGCCCTGAACAAAGCAGACGAAGCGAAACCCCGGTCCGTCCACGATGGAGTCCTGCACAAGACCATAAATGCGCATGGATATACCTCCTTGGTTAAATGCTGTGCTTGACTCTCGCCTTTTCCTCGGCGGTTTTTGCGTCATTCCAGCGGTCCATGGTGCCCACAAGATAGCCGGTGATGCGGCGGATGCGCTCAAACTGCTTGCCGCCATCTCCCTCCCGGCGGCCGCAGCCGGGGCAGACATCGTCGATGATGCCGGTGTAGCCGCAGCAGGGATCCCGGTCCACCGGGTGGTTGACGCTGCCGTAGCCGATGCCCGCCTCCTTCATGCAGCGGATCACCTTCTCGAAGGCGTCCAGGTTCTTCAGCGGGTCCCCGTCCATCTCGATGTAGCTGATGTGGCCGGCGTTGGTCAGGGCGTGGTAGGGGGCCTCCAGCTGGATCTTCTCAAAGGCGGAGATGGGGTAGTAGACGGGGATATGGAAGCTGTTGGTGTAGAAGTCCTTGTCCGTGACGCCGGGGATCTCCCCAAAGCGCTTTTGATCCATGCGCACGAAGCGTCCGCTGAGGCCCTCGGCGGGGGTGGCTAAAAGGGAGAAGTTGAGTCCCGTCTTGGCGCACTCCTCGTCCATCCGCGCCCGCATCCGGGCCACGATCTCCAGCCCTAAGCGCTGGGAGCGCTCGCTCTCCCCGTGGTGCTTGCCGGTGAGGGCCACGAGAGTCTCCGCCAGGCCGATAAAGCCCATGGAGAGGGTGCCGTGCTTGAGGACCTCCCGGACCTCATCGGTCCAGCCCAGCTTCTCGCTGTCCAGCCAGACCCCCTGTCCCATGAGGAAGGGGTAGTTGTAGACATGCTTCTGGGACTGGATCTCCAGGCGGTCCTTCAGCTGCTCAATGCACAGGTTCATCTTATTGTCCAGCTCATCGAAGAACAAGTCCAGATCCCCCTTGGCCTTGATGGCGATGCGGGGGAGGTTGATGGAGGTGAAGCTCAGGTTGCC
>CAJFUI010000003.1 GCA_904420145.1 uncultured Oscillospiraceae bacterium | reverse complement strand
CCGGATATGAAACGTATGGGAGAGATGCTGCGCCCGGATGTGCGCAGTCCCGCTATGGTGGAGGAATTTTGGGGGCTGGCCGGCGGCGATCCCTACACCAGTGACAGCGAGCTGGCGCTGGTGGGCCAGATGGTGGAGGAAGTGGAGCTGTCCGCTGAGAACTGCCGTCTGGAGCTAAGCCTGCTGGTGCCCTACGAATAGCTCGGCAGGAAAATAGCCGCGTCATGAAAAAGACGTGAAAAAATCATTGTAATTTTGGGGAATTTGGTGTAAAATACCTCCAACGCATAAGAATAAGGAGGACCTTGCTATGAAGACCGCCCGTTTTGTTTTGAAGATTGTAGGCGCCGCCCTCTCTCTCGCTGCCGTCGTCTGCCTGATCATTGCGTTCTGGGATAAGATGACCTCCTGCCTCTCTGGCAAGCAGGAGCAGGACGACTATGACGACGACGCCCTCTATCAGTAACGGAATCATCTAAGCGCCGGCTTTTTTGGCAAATGGACCAGGCAGCCGCCGTACTGGCGTGCGGACAGAAGTGCTTGACTGCCGGCGGCAGGACGAAGGGTAAAAAAATTCGGAAAATTTGAAAAGCTGATTATGTGAATTGGCTGGCCGCCTGTCCCAAATGGGGCAGGCGGCCTTTTCTTTCACACCCCGTGGAATGTCCCCGCCGCCCCAGCATAAAAATGTGGGGAGAAATTCCACAGGTCCCGCGGTCAGGGGTTTTTCCAGCATTTCCCTGTGCACCCTTTTGTGTGACATGGGCTTGACTTTGCACAAAGGGCGGTAGTATAATGAGCGTGGATTTCGACAAAAAGTGACAGAGATGGCTGCTGCTGTAAAAACGTTCAAGAGCGAGCGTGCCAAGGCCGGCGCAGGGCCGGAAAACAGCGGCTGTCTGCTTTTTAGAGTCCGGTGTGAGTATCCGGCGGTAATAATATCTGCCGGCTGCTGGAGGTGGTGTTCCCCCGGCAGCGGCGCCGCCGAGACAAGGAGGAAGAGTATGTTTTGTATTTCCTGCGGAAAAGAAATTGAGGACGGCTCCCTGTTCTGTGAGCACTGCGGTGCCAAGCAGGAGGAGGCGCCTGCCGCTGAGCAGCAGGCCCCTTCCACTCCGGCAGCTGAGGACAAGCGCGCCGCAGCGCCCCAAGGTGCTCCGGTGACACAGGACCCGTCCGTCACCCCCATTGGTGCCGCTGCCGCTCCCACAGCAGTGGCCAAAAAGCCCATGTCTCCCAAGACAAAGCTGATTTTGGCCATTGTGGTTGGGGTAGTGGTGCTGTTTTTTGTTCTGAAGGCCATTTTGAACTCCATCAACGATCCAAACAAGACCATCAACAAGTTTATTGACTCCATCCGAAACCAGGATACCGACGCCTTTTTGCAGGTAGTTACACTGCCCTCCACGGTGTCTGAGGAGGACTTTGCCCTGACAGAGGAGAGCGTCGCCCCCTTCTTCGCCGGCTACAGCGGAAGCGACGCCCTGAGCTCCTTCCAGAACACGCTGATGGAGGATCTGACCTATCTCAACCGCGGCATTGTGGCCCCGGGGGACGGCTTTATCCGCCTGGTGGAGAATTCCAATTTCCTCTTCTCCTCCTATGAGGTGGAGATCACCCCCATCACCGCCACCCTCTACAGCGAATTTGAGGGCACCGTGCTGACCATGGCCGGCAGCGAATACACCGTGGGCTATGATGGGGTGGCTGTCCAGCTGCTGCCCGGATTTTACAGCGGCAGCGCCACCTACACCTCCGCCGACACCGGCGTGACGCTGACCACGGAGTTCACCGACTACAATATCAGCAGCTATGATAACTACCTCAATGTGGAGTTTGACTATGTCAGCGCCTACATCGAGGCGTCCTCCAGCGCGCTGGAGCTGGAGTCGATTGATATCGACGGCACCGCCTACGCCGGGGATCTGAGTGAGCTGGACTTCTACTACGGCTTCAGCATAGGCCCTGTCAATGCCGACAGCGAGATCCGCGTGGTGGCCACCGCCTACGGCATGGAATTTGAGCAGACCTTCTCCATGGCGGAGTCCACTCGCTGCTACTTCACCGTTACCCTGCCCGACGACGTGCAGGAGGCTGCGGTGGCGCTGGTCACCGAGCTGGTCCCCACTTGGCTGCAGGTGCGCTACTCCTACAGCCAGAGCGCCCTTGACGCCCTTGTCAGCGCCTACGGTGAGACCAGCCCGGATTTCACCGCGGAGTGGACCGAGTGGCTGAGCGGCCGTCTGGAGTCCATGAACGCCAATCCGACCTACTACAACTACGAGGAGCTCAGTGACATGACCGTGGGCGAGGTGGAGATCAGCAACATCTCCTTCGGCAGCGACGGCATCAGCGCCCGGGCCTATGTCCCTGTTGAGGGCATGGTCCTGCAGAAGGGCTGGGAGACCGCCGGTACGCCCTCTGATGAGGAGCCCAATACCTTTAGCGGCGATGCCTCGGTCTACCTCCTCTACACCGACGGAGAGTGGAGCGTCACCCGCATCAGTTGGTAATTTCCGCCGATAGTGCGCCTGTTCCCGCCTTGATTCTGGGAGGTCCTGCTGGGGACAGGCGCGGCGGTTAATCTTGAGTGCTCTCTGTGTGTGATGTGAAAAAGAGAAGCTCCGGCGGCAGACGGTCTGGACGGCGGGACGCGGTCCGGCCGGTGCCGCCGGAGCAAGGAGAAATAGATGTATTGCGTTTCCTGTGGAAAAGAGATTGAGGACGGTGCCCAGTTCTGCGAGCACTGCGGCGCCAAGCAGGAGGAGGTGCCTGCCGCCGGGCAGCAGGCTGCTGCCGCTCCGGCGGCTGAGGGCAAGAGCGCCGCGTCGCCCCAAGGCGTGCCTGCGGCACAGGACCCGGCCGTCACCCCCATTGGCGCTGCTCCCATGGCAGGGACCAAAAAGCCTATGTCTCCCAAGACGAAGCTGATTTTAGCCCTTGTGGCGGGGACAGTGGTACTCTTCTTTGGCCTAAAGCTGATCTTGGGCGCGGTCAACTCCCCCAATCGCACCATTAACAGGTTTATCGAGGCTATCCGCAACCAAGATGTGGACGCCTTCAACCAGGTGACGGAGCTGTCCCTGTATACGTTTGAGTTTGATGAGGAGGATCTGGCCCCCTTCTTTGCCGCCTACAGCACGGACAACGCCACCCTGACCGCCTACCAGAACGCGCTGCTGGAGGATTTAACCTATCTGGAACGCGGCCTTGTGGCTCCGGGCAACGGCTTTGTCCGCCTGGTGGAGGACTCGAATTTCCTGTTCTCCTCCTACAAGGTGGAGCTTACCCTGATTCCCGTCACGATATGCAGCGAGTTTGACCATACAGATCTGTCCATGGCGGGCAAGGCCTATATCGCCGACAGCGATGGGGTCGGCCCTAATGGGGCGGGTACGCCGCTGCTGCCCGGACTATACAGTGGCAGCGCGTCCTATACCGACCCGGACACCGGCGTGACGCTGACCACGGAATTCGCCGGCTACCGAATTGACAGCGATAACAGCTACCTCTATGTGGAGTTTGGCTTTGTCAATGCCTACATCGAGTCGTCCTACCGTGAGCTGGAGCTGAAGGCGATTGATATCGACGGCAACCCCTACGCCGGGGATCTGAGCGGGTTTGACTTCTACGGCGGCTTCGAGCTGGGGCCTGTCAATGCCGACAGCGAGATCCGCGTGGTGGCCAGCGCCGGCGGAATGGAATTTGAGCAGACCTTCTCCATGGCGGACTCCGTCGACTGCTTCTTTATCCCGGCGGTGCCTGAGGAGATCGCGGCGGAGGCGGCGGAGATAGCCGCCGATGTGCTCCCCCTCTATATGGAGATGCGTTACTCCTACAGCGAGAGCGCCTGTGACGAGCTGGTGAGCCGGTACGGAGAGGGCAGCGAAATGGTTGCTTTCTTGGCCGAGTGGCTGGAGGAGACCCTCGCGGGCATCCGGGGCGAATATAATATGAGCTATGACGGCTCCTACTACGTATTCACCGATCTGCAGATGGACGAGGCCAGCGTCGGTATCATCCGGTTTGAGGGCGACAGCGTCCTCTTGTCCGTCTGTCTGCCTACCAGCGGGACCTATGATCTGTACTATGAATGGGACGATCCCGAACCCAGTGAGACGGAGTCCTTCAGCGGCAACGAGTATGTCTGGCTGCGTTATACAGACGGCCAATTTTTCGTCGATGACTTCGCCGCCGCCCCCTGACACCTTCGTGTGCCAGAACGATTTAACTGTGTTAATCATCTCCTTGAGAGGGAGAAATAAAAAAAGAGAGGTATCTACATATGGCATTTTGCAAATACTGCGGAGCCACCCTTGAAGAGGGTCAGACCTGCACCTGCGAGAAGGCACAAGCTGCCGCTCAGCAGGCGACTCAGACGGAGCCTGCAGCGGCCGCTCAGCAGCCCCAAGCGGAACAGGCTGCCACCAGTCAGACTGCACAGCAGGCCCAGCAGGCGGCGTCTGCCGCTGCCGGTACTGCCGTGGCGGCTGCCAAGAGCATTATCCCTTATGCGAAGGAATATTTTGTCAACCCCGGTAAGGCGGTTCGCCAGGTGGTGGAGCAGGACAACATGACGCTGGCGATTGTGCTGACGGTTGTCCGTGTTTTGGCCATGGGTCTTGCGGTGTACGGTTTGCTGCGCAAGATCTGCAGCGCGGTGATGGATACGATGCTCTCCGCCATGGGACTGGCCGGCGCTCTGACTGGCAGCGGCCTTTCCGGTGCTGCGGGAACCAGCATCAGCGCCTCCTTCCTGGGCAGCCTCCTGTGGGGCATTATCATGGCCCTGATCGGCATGGCTCTGTTTATTCTGATGATCTTCGCCCTTGTGAAGATTCAGAAGGGCAGTGTCTCCATCAAGGCGATCTATGAGGCCAGCGCGGCCAACGGCATTTTGACCAGCGCCCTGCTGCTGGTGGCCTTCATTCTCTCTTTCCTGTCCATCAACCTGTGCATCGCCTTCTTGGCGCTGGCCGGCATCTCTTGGATGATTATGGGTGTTCTGACGGCCCAGCTGCTGTGCCAGGACAACGTCAGCGGCAAATTCTGGCTGCTGTACTTTGTGGGCGTAGTATTGGTGGTGGTCATCGGTTACTATGTGATGCCCGGCCTCTTCCTGAATGCGGTGGGCAGCATTACTGTTACTGTGATGGGTGTGTCCCAGACTCTGCAGAGCGCCATCGATCAGGCGCAGGCGGCCCTGGCCCAGGCGGGCGGCATTGCCGGTATCCTGCAGGGGCTGCTGAGTGAACTCATGTAAGTCTCCAGATTAAAAAGGACCCGAGCGCCTCGAGCGCTCGGGTCCTTTTTCCTGTCTTAGGGGTCCTCTGTGTGGTGGACGTGGTTGAAGATGTGGTCCTCACAGTAGCAGTGGTAGCCGGTGCAGCGGGAGCAGTAGCGGAAGGAGAGATTGGGGTAGTCCGTATCCGTCCGGCCGCAGACCTCGCACTTGTGGTTGTAGCTCTTGGGCTGCTGGCTGGCCTTTACCGTCTGCCGGAAGCGGGTGGCCTGCTTGCTGGCGCGGTAGCGCTCCTGCCGGGCCTTGTGGGAGAAGTAGGGATAGAAAAACACGAAGAAGTTTAAAAGCGCCACAATAGGGGCAGCCGCATAGCCCCAAGCTCTGGCGCCGATGGCGGTGAGCACGTCGTAGGCAAAGTAGATCAGGTCCAGATAGGCCAGCCATTTAACCTTGATGGGGATAAGGTAGAGCAGATAGACATAGGCCTCGGGATTGAGTATGGCGTAAGCGAGGAACATGGCCATGTTCACATAGTGCATGCCGTAGCCGTAATCCCCCCCACCGGAGAGGTAGGCGATTAAGGAGGCCAAAAGGGTCAGGATGATGCCGCTGAGGTAATAGATGGTGAATTTCGGCGTGCCCCAGTAGTTTTCAAGGATGCCGCCGATCCAGTAGTAGAAATACAGAGAGATGGCCAAGCTGATGGGGGAGAGGGAGACCGGCACGAAAATGAAGGTAACCAGCCGCCAGACCTCCCCTCTGAGAATAGCGGAGAAAGAGAGATCTAACAGATAGTAGGCTTGATAGTTTGTCACCAAAATCAGTACGTACATGATAACGGTGCCCGCTACGATATAGCGCATCAGGTTGGGAATTCCCCAGTAGGGGTGCTTGGCGCAGAAGCGGCTCAAGGCTTGATCGAGCTTTCGCAAAGGTATGTCCTCCTTGTAGAAATAAGTGGGAGCGACTGCCGGCAGCACCCCCGTGATCGGGATGGGAGACCTGCTGGGCCTTCCTCAGGCCTGCTGGCAGAGGGCGGAAAAGTGGCGATAGAAGGGGACGAGAAAATCGAACCCCGCTTGGACCTTCTCCACGAGGGCATGGGAGAAGAGCACCTCGTCATAGGGCAGGCTGCACTCGATGGAGAGCCTTTTGCAGTTCATCCATGGCTGGAGCAGAGGGGAGGGAGATGGCTTTTCCCGGGCATAGGTCTCCCCCTCCAAATGAAACAGCCGCTGTCCATGCAGCCGCTTTGTTAGGGCGGTCAGCGGGCGGGGATCCGCCATGGCCTCCTGGCGGAAGCGCTCCATGGTCTGGGGCGTCGCCGAGTAGAAGCCCATGCCGTAGGAGCAGCCCTCCGGCGCGATCTCAAAGTAGAACACCGGACGGCAGGTCCAGTCCTCGTTTTCATGGCGCAGGGAGAGCCAAAGGTGATCCTTGTAGGGACCCCGGCCATGGAGCCGCCGGGCGTCCCGGTAGATACGGGAGACGTGGAGATTGAGCCACAGGTCAGGATAGGCGGCGACCATATGGTCGTACAGCTCCTCCCCCAGCTCCCGCATGGGCTGCTGCACAGCGGAGAGATAGGTGGCTTTGTTGGCCTCAAACCAGCTGCGTTCGTTGTTGAAGCGGATCCCCCAGAGAAAGGCCGCAGTCTGTTCGGTAAAACCGGTGAACATAAAGGCTCCTTTGTGTTTTCTGTGTTTCCAAGGCCTGTAGCGGCGGACTTTCAATCCGACAGAGAGAATGAGGCCAGCCGGCAGCAGGCGTATAAGACATTATAGCATTTTTACCCAGATTTTCAACCAAGTTTCCCGATTTTAGGTGGAAGAGGGGGGCTACAGAGGGATAACCATATCTGAGAGCTCCTTTGGAAAGCGGTTGAGTATCCGGGCTCCCTTCTGCTCCACCACCACGTCGTCCTCGATGCGGACTCCCCAGCGGCCTGGCAGATAGATGCCAGGCTCCACGGTGATGACCATGCCGCAAGACAGCTTTTGATCTCCCCCAGGCCCCACAGAGGGAGATTCATGGACAGCGAGCCCCAGCCCGTGGCCGGTGCGGTGGGTAAAATAGGGGCCGTAGCCGGCGCTTTCGATGACGTGCCGTGCGGCGGCATCCACTTCCCCTACAGAGATTCCGGGTCGAATGGCCGTGATGGCAGCCTGCTGTGCCTCTAACACTGTTTGATAGACTTTGCGCATCTCCTGGTCCGGCGCCCCTAAAAAGAAGGTGCGGGTGATATCACAGTAATAGCCCTGCCAGCGGGCGCCGCAGTCGATAAAAATGGGATCGCCAGGCTGAAGGGGGCGGGTAGTATTTCCGCCGTGAGGCAGGGAACTGTTTGGTCCGGAGGCGATCAGGATGCCGGGGCAGGATTCGCTGACGCCAAAGTCGCGGCTGATCTCGTGCAGCTTATGAAGCAGAGCCTCTTCCGTTGCACCAGGTCGCAGGGCCTGCCGCCAGCGGGAGAGGATCCGGTCCGTGCGTTGGCAGGCCTCCTCCAGGGCGGCCAACTCTGCCGGGTCCTTATAGATCCGTAGGTCGCTGAGAAGCGGGGTGAGATCCCGGAGGGCGGCTCCGCTGAGAGAGAGCTGTTCCCCGAGAAGCGGTGGGAGAGCGTCCTTTTCCGCGGCCACAATGCCTTTCAGAAGGGGAGAGAGGAGCCGTCCCATCTCCTCATCAGAGGAATAGAAGCGGGGGCAGATACCATGGGCAATCGCAGGAGTGCCCGTCCCCTTCTCTCGAAGCAGAAGGGTATCACGGACGGATGAGAGCACCAAAATACCTCCGTGCGCATCTGACGGAGCGATGCCGGTGAGATAGCGCAGGCCCGCTTCACCGGTGATTAGGGCAGTGTCAATAGACGCGCTGACCATCGCATGGCGCAGTTTTTGACGGCGAGATAGAAAGTCTGCATTCATAGCGGAGCACCTCCTTGCAATTTGTATACAATGAATATGCACTGTAGGGTGTTGAGCGGGAGTAATTCTTTGGTTCCTCTACAAAAAATGCTGTCAATCTTTGTCTATTTTTACAAAAATATAGGAGAGAAACCAAAAGAAAATTGACTTTATTGATGGAGCGGAGCTATAATAAGAAAAACTCTGTCCATGAGATAAGGATACATGATGTATATGGTATCACCGGACCGATGAAAAGTAAAGCGTAGAACCTAAAGTGCTCTGGTGCGCGTAATAGTGCGAGGAGCCGTCAGATTGTGTGTAAAAGTGTACATAATGGAAGATGCCCGGGCATCTTCATGCGCTTGTAAAACAAGCGCATGAAAGACTTTGCCGCAGGACAGGCAAGTTTATGTCGGCCGCACCTGTACAGGTGTGAAATATAACCGAAATTTTGTCTGAATGAAGGAGGAAGAAGACACATGAAAAAGAGGTTGCTTGCGATCATTGCCGGCCTGATGGCGGTCTGCATGATGCTCAGCGCCTGCGCTCCGGTGGGCAGCAACAACACCGAGGAACCCAGCGGTGACGGTACTGAGACAGGTGACACCAGTGAGAAGGTGATCCGCTTCTCCATAGCCGCGGAGCCGCCCACCATGGATCCCCAGATCAAGACGGCCTCCCCTATGGCCGCTGTGGCGACCCATGTCTATGAGGGGCTGGTGCGTGTTTTTGACGGAGAGATCAAGCCTGGCATGGCGGAAAGCTGGGAGATCTCTGAGGACGGCCTGACCTATACCTTCCACATCCGTGACGAGGCCAAGTGGTCCGACGGCCAGAAGCTGACCGCCAACGACTTCGAGTATGCCTTCCACCGTCTGCTGGACCCCGCCGTGGGCTCTGAGTTTGCCTATTTGGCCTATGACATCGTGGGCGCCGAGGACTTCAACGCCGGCACCACCACCGACTGGTCCACTGTGGGCGTCAAGGCCACCGACGAGCAGACCTTGGTGATCACCCTGCGCAACCCGGTCAGCTATTTCCTGAGCTTCATGGACTTCACCCTCTACTCCCCCACCCGTCAGGATATGGTGGAGGCCGCCGGAGCCTCCTACGGCTCTGAGGCGGAGTACCAGGCCTACAACGGCCCCTATGTGCTGGAGAGCTGGGAGCATGACAGCAAGCTGGTTCTGGTGAAGAATCCCGAGTACTGGGATGCGGAGAACATCACCACCGACCGCATCGAGGTCTACGTGGTGCTGGACGCCAACACCGGTGTGGCCATGTATGACGCCGGCGATCTGGATATCACCGATGTGCCCAAGGATCTGATCCCCGCCTATGACACCAAGGTCTTCAGCGACGGCGGCGAGTACTTTATCATGGCCAACTGGCACGGTATGACCGAGGAGACCGGCAAGCTGCTGAGCAATCCCAACTTTATGAAGGCCATCGGCTACGGCATTGACCGCACCGCCTTCATTGCCGCTACCTTGGGCGACGCCACCCAGCCCGCTACCCGCTATAATCTGCCCCTGCTGAACATCATTGACAACGCTGAGGGCAAGCAGGTGAACTTCAACGAGAATTATCCGCTGGAGGCCTATCCCGCCACCGCCGACCTAGAGAAGGCGCAGGAGTATCTGGACCTAGCTCTGGAGGAGACCGGCTTCACCCGCGAGACCATGCCCACCTTTGTCTACGCCTGCCGCGACGCCGACTCCAACCGCCTGATGGCTGAGGCCCTGCAGGATATGCTCAAGACCAACTTGGGCATCAATATTGACATCCAGCAGATGGAGTACAAGCAGTGGCTGGAGATCATCAACCAGCACGAGTACGATCTGACGCTCTACGGCTGGGGGCCGGACTACGACGATCCCATGACCTATATGGATCTGTGGATGCAGAAGCCCGGCGGGAACATGGCCAACTACGACAATCCGGAGTATACCGAGCTCATTGAGTTCGCCAAGAACACCACCGACGCCAAGGCCCGTGCGGACGCGCTCTATGAGGCGGAGCAGATTCTGCTGGACGGCGGCCCCATCGTCCCCGTGTACTTTAAGTATGTGGCCTACGTACAGAATCCCGATATCGGCAATATCGACCGGCCCTTCATCGGCGGCCAGCCCAAGTGCATGTACGCCACGTTCAACTGACCGTTTTCACCCATCCGGGCCCCCACCCTTTTGGATGGGGGCCCGGTTTCATCCTAGGGAGACGTCATGCACAGGAGGTGTGATATGGCAAAATATATCCTCAAGCGAATTTTAATCTCCATCTTGACCATCTTCGTTCTGGTGACCATTACCTTTTTCCTAGTCCGCAAGCTGCCGGGGGATCCCTTCTCCAGTGAAAAGATGCAGCCCCAGATCAAGGAGAACCTGATCGCCTACTACGGGATGGACAAGCCCCTGCTCCAGCAGTACTTCACCTATCTGAATAATCTCCTCCACGGGGATTTGGGCTATTCCCTTGTCTACCGCGGGCGCACCGTCAACGCCATTTTGGGCGAGTCCTTTGCCTACTCGGCGGATATGGGCATTCGGGCGCTGCTGTTTTCCACCATTGTGGGGCTGCTGTTAGGCATCATAGCAGCGCTGCGGCACGCCAAGGCGGCGGACTACGCCTGTATGATTGTGGCGGTTATCGGCGTCTCCGTGCCAAGCTTTATTGCCGGCTATGTGTTGCAGTATATCTTTGCTATTAAGCTGGAATGGCTGCCGCCGGCCCAGTGGGAGACCCTGAGCAGCACCATCATGCCTGTGCTGGCACTGGGACTGGGCAATTTGGCTCTGGTGGCCCGGTTGATGCGGGCCAATATGCTGGATGTGGTGGGTATGGACTACATCAAAACCGCAAAGGCCAAAGGGCTCTCACCATTTCAGGTAACAACCCGCCACCAGATCCGCAACGCGATTTTGCCGGTGGTGACTGTAATGGGCCCCGCCGTGGCGAACCTGCTGACAGGTACCTTTGTCATCGAGAAGATCTTCTCGATCCCCGGTATGGGCCGCCACTATGTCTCCAGCATTCAAAACTACGATTACACCACCGTCTTGGGACTGACGGTGTTTTTTGGCACGTTCCTTGTGGTCATGAACCTGATCGTGGATATTCTCTATGGCATCATTGATCCTCGTATCCGGGTGTCGAAGTGAGGAAGGGAGCGGAGAAAATGACTGCTGAATCCATGGTAAATACGTCAATCCCTGCGGTGGAAGAGCCCATCCCGAAGGAAAAATTTCGCCATGTGGGTATTGATGAGAAGAAAATGCAGGCGGTGGTTCGGCCCCGGACTACTTACTGGCAGGATGCGTGGCGCCGTCTGAAACAGAACCGGGTGGCTACGGCGGGGCTGATCCTGCTGATCCTGATGATTATTATGGCCATTGTGGGGCCCATGCTGACGCCCTACGACGCAACCACCAATTACTTGGATAATACCCACCAGCCCATGTCCAGCGAGCACTGGTTCGGTACGGATGCGCTGGGCCGGGATATCTGGGCCAGAGCGTGGGTGGGGGCCCGCGTGTCGCTGATGATCGGCTTTTTGGCCGCCTTTATCAACGCCTTTATCGGCGTGGTTGTCGGCGGTATCGCCGGCTATTTCGGCGGAAAGCTCGACATGATTATTATGCGGTTTATTGATGTGATGATCTCTATCCCCAGCATGATCTTTATTGTGCTGATTATGGTGATTGTGGGGCAGGGCATCATCCCCATCATTTTGTCCTTTGCCATTACCGGCTGGCTGAGCATGGCCCGGCTGGTCCGCGGACAGGTGCTGCAGCTGAAGGAGCAGGAGTATGTGATGGTGGCCCGGACCCTGGGCGCCAGCGCGGGGCGGATCATTTTCAAGCATCTGATCCCCAACTCCCTCGGAGTGGTCATTGTCAACCTGACCATGAGCATCCCCCAGGCGATCTTTACCGAGGCATTTTTGAGCCTCATCGGCATCGGCGTCAAGCCGCCCACCCCCAGCTGGGGCCTGCTGGCCTCCGATGGCGCCAGCGTCCTGCGTGTCTACCCCACAGAATTGATTATTCCGGCTGTTTTGATCAGCGTAACCATGCTGTCGCTGAATCTGCTGGGCGATGGGCTGCGGGATGCGCTGGACCCCAAGATGAGAAAGTAGGTGCGGGCCATGCGTGAAAAAATATTAGAGATTCAGAACTTAGTGGTCTCCTTCTACACCTACGCCGGCGAGGTGCAGGCGGTGCGGGATGTGTCCCTGACACTGGAGAAAGGCGAGGTGCTGGCCATCGTGGGCGAGTCGGGCTGCGGCAAGAGCGTCACTGCCCAGTCTGCCATGAAGCTGGTCCCCTCCCCGCCGGGAAAGCTGAAGAGCGGCCGGATTATTTTTGACGGCAAGGACATCACCAATTACAGCGAGCGCAAGATGGAGTCCGTCCGTGGCTCCGCCATGGGTATGATTTTTCAGGACCCTATGAGTGCCCTCAACCCCACTATGCAGGTGGGGCGGCAAATTGTGGAGAGCCTGCGCAAGCACACGAAGATGAGCCGGAAGGAGGCTAAGGAGCGGGCTCTGGAGATGCTGCGCATGGTGGGAATTCCCAACCCTGAGCGCCGCTTTAAGCAGTACCCCCATGAGTTCTCCGGCGGCATGCGCCAGCGGGCGATGATCGCCATCGCCTTGGCCTGCAATCCAAAGCTGCTCATCGCCGATGAGCCCACCACCGCCCTCGATGTGACCATTCAGGCTCAGATCCTTGATCTGATGCAGGAGCTGCGGAAAAAGCTGGATACGGGAATCATTCTCATTACCCACGATTTGGGTGTGGTGGCCGGTATCGCGGAGAACATCGCCGTGATGTATGCGGGAAAGGTGGTGGAGCGGGGTACAGCGGACGATATTTTTTACCGACCCTGCCATCCCTATACTTGGGGACTTCTGAAATCCGTCCCGCGGGTGGATGCGGAGAATAAGGAGCAGCTGGTGCCCATTGTGGGGACGCCGCCGGATCTGCTGGCGCCGCCGAAGGGCTGCGCCTTTGCGGCCCGCTGTCAGTATGCGATGGAAATCTGCTACGAGCGGCAGCCGGAGGAGACCTGTGTGGAGGGCGGCCACTGCACCTCCTGCTGGCTGCGCCATCCGGATGCACCGAAGGTGGAGTGTCCTGTGGTATTGGAGGAGGCTTGACATGGAGGAGAAAAAATATTTAGTCGAGGTCAGCAACCTCCAGAAGTATTTCAAGGTGGGGAGCAACGCCATCCTGAAGGCGGTGGACGGCCTGAGCTTTCGGATTCGCGCCGGTGAGACACTGGGGCTTGTGGGGGAGAGCGGCTGCGGCAAATCCACCACAGGCAAGGTGCTGGTCAAGCTCCATGAGCCCACCGGGGGCCAAGTCCTCTTTGAAGGACAGGATATTTTCCAGCTAAAGGGGAAAGAGCAGAAGGCTTTCACACGGAAAGCACAGATGATCTTCCAAGATCCCTACGCCTCCCTCAATCCCCGCATGACAGTGGGGGATATTATCGCCGAGGGCATTGATATCCACCACCTCTACACAGGTAAGGAGCGGGAGGAGGTTATTCAGGAGCTGCTGCGGAAGGTGGGGCTCAACAGCGAGCACGCCAGCCGCTTCCCTCACGAGTTCTCCGGCGGACAGCGCCAGAGGGTGGGGATTGCCCGGGCGCTGTCTATTGAGCCCAAGTTCATCGTCTGTGATGAGCCTATCTCCGCGCTGGACGTGTCCATTCAGGCGCAGGTGATCAATCTGCTGATTCAGCTGCAGCAGGATTTGGGGCTGACATACCTGTTTATCGCCCACGATCTGAGCATGGTCAAGCACATCTCTGACCGGGTGGGCGTGATGTATCTGGGTACCTTGGTGGAGCTCTCCACCAGCGGAGAACTCTACCAGAAGCCGCTGCACCCCTATACCCAGGCGCTGATGTCCGCCGTGCCGGTGGCCAATCCGAAGAAGGAGCGCAGCCGCCAGCGTATTCTGCTGGAGGGCGACGTCCCCAGCCCCATCAACCCAAAGCCCGGCTGCCGCTTTAAGGGGCGGTGCAAATACGCCTGTGACAAGTGTGATGAGATGCCGGAGTTCCGTGAGGCGGCGCCCGGTCACTTCGTGGCCTGCCACATGGTTTAAGAGACTCTCTGCGGTCCTGTTCCTCCCTGCGGGGGGATGGGGCCGTAAACACTGAAAAATTTTCAAATCAACGGAGGGTATGGAAATGATTCAAAAGGACAAGCTGCGCCAGGCGGCCGCCTTTATGGAGGGGACGGACATCGACCTGTGGATCACCCTGATGCGGGAGACATCCATGACCAGAGATCCGGTGCTGCCGCTGATCGGGGATATCTACTACTGCCGCCAGTCCGCTATTGTGGTGGAGAGAGGAGGAAAGTCCACAGCCATCGTCTCCTTTTTGGAGGGCTCCGCTGCCAAGGCGCTGGACTGCTTTGACGAACTGGTGATCTACGACGCGGAAACGGCCTTTGAGGGGGCCTTTGCCGATTACTTGGGCCGGGGTAGCCGCAAGAAGATCGCGCTGAATTACTCCATGGAGGACCCGGCGGCAGATGGGATCTCCTATGGACAGTATCTCTATTTTATGGATCTGCTCAAGAGCTTGGACTATCAGGGGGAGGTAGTGTCCTCCAGCCCTATTTTGGACCAGCTGCGCTCGGTCAAATGTGAGGAGGAGGTGGATAAGATCCGCGGTGCCATCCGTATTACCCAGCAGATTTTTGATGATGCCGCTCACTTTATCCACGCAGGTACCACCGAGCGGGAGATCTTTAGCTTTTTCCAGCAAAAGGCCAAGGAGTACGGTACTTACCCCTCCTGGGAGCTGGACCAGTGCCCGGGCGTGAAGGTATCCCTTGACTCCCCCAGTGGCCACTGCGGCCCTACCGACCTGCCGGCAAAGCCGGGATGCTTGGTCAATGTGGACTTCGGTGTGGTGTATCAGGGCTACTGTTCGGATATGCAGCGGATGTACTACGTTCTGAGGGAAAATGAGACTGATGCGCCGGAGGAGGTCAAGGCGGCGTTTTACGCTGTCCGGGATGCCATCGCCGTGTGTAAGGACTATATGGTGGAGGGGGTCACCGGCTTTGACACCGACGCCCTCAGCCGGAAGTATCTCTCCGAGCGCCGTTACAAGGATTACCCCCACGGACTGGGTCATCAGGTGGGAATCTATGTCCACGACGGCGGCGTTTCCCTCAGCCGCCGCGCCGGGGGACATGGCCCTCTGCGGGTGGGGAATGTGTTTGCCGTGGAGCCGGCGACCTATATTGACGCAGGGTATCTCTGTGTGGAGGAGATGGTCCATATTACGCCCGAGGGCCCTGTGTTCTTGACTGAGCCCCAGCAGGAGCTCTATCTGGTGCGCTGAAAGGCGGAAAGGAGTGCTGACAATGCTGCAGAGAAAGAAGCTGGAGCAGGCCCGGGCCTATCTTGACCACAACGACATTGACCTGTGGGTGGTTCTCTCCCGGGAGAACACCATGGTCAAGGACCCGGTACTGCCGCTGGTCTGCGACATCTATTTCTCCGGGCTGGCCGCGATCATTGTGGAAAAGGGCGGCCAGATTCGGGCAATCACCTCCTTTTTGGAGGGGGATTCCGCCAAGCAGACCGGGGTTTTTGATGTAGTGGAGCCCTACCAGAAGGACGGCAGCTTCGAGGAGAGCTTTTCCCGCTATTTGGGGGAGAACAGCACCAAGACGATTGCGTTGGACTTCTCCGAAGGAGATCCGGCGGCCGACGGCCTGCCCTATGGACTGTATCTGAAATTCCGCAAGCTGCTGGACCAGCTCCATTTTCAGGGCAGGTTGGTGTCTGCTGAGCCCCTGTTGGACCAGCTGCGCTCGGTGAAGTGTGAGGAAGAGGTGGAGTGCATCCGCCGGGCCGGGGAGCTGACGGAGCGGATTTTTGATGAGGCGAAGGCCTTTATCCGGGTAGGGGTTACGGAGCGGCAGATTTTTGATTTCTTCCAGCAGAAGTGCAGAGAGTATGGCACCCGCCCCTCCTGGGAGCTGGATCAGTGCCCCGGCGTATCCGTCTATCCGGACACGCCCAGCGGCCACTGCGGACCCACGGATATTCCCGTCAAACCCGGCAGTGTGGTGGGGATCGATTTCGGCGTGGTTGTGGACGGTTACTGCTCGGATATGCAGCGGATGTACTACGTCCTCAAGGAGAATGAGACCGACGCGCCGGAGCATCTGAAGGAGGCGTTCCGGGCAGTGCGGGACACCATCGCCTATACCAAGGACTATCTGCGCCCCGGCGTTACCGGCGGTGAGACGGACGCCGCCGCCCGGAAATTTTTGGCGGACAAGGGGTATGGCGATTGGCCCCACTCCTTGGGCCATCAGGTGGGGCGTTTTGTTCACGACGGCGGCGCCCTCTTAGGCCGCAGCCGCCCCGGACGGGAAAAACTGGTGAATATGCCGCTGGCCAGCGGCAATGTATTTGCAGTGGAGCCTGCGGCCTATCTGCCGGAGGGGTGCTTCTGCGTGGAGGAGATGGTGGAGATCACGCCCGACGGCACCCGGTTTCTGACCAAGCCCCAGCAGGAGCTGTATGTGCTGAAAGGAGGAGAGGGATGATGACCATTGAACAGGCGGTGGACAGCCTGCGGGAGGAGATGATTGGCAGCATCCAGCGGATGGTGCGGATCCAGAGCGTCAAGGGGGAGGAGAGGCCCGGCATGCCCTTTGGGGAGAATGTGGACCGCTGCTACCGTGCGATGATGGCGCTGGCGGCATCCCTTGGCTTTACCACCAGGGACTTTGACGGCTATGCCGGCCATGCCGAGATCGGCGAGGGAGAGGAGACCATCGGGATCCTTGGCCATATCGATACGGTCCCCTTGGGGGAGGGCTGGGACTTAGACCCCTGCAGCGGTGCTCTGGTGGATGGCAAAATCTATGGGCGCGGCGTGATGGACGACAAGGGGCCTACCATAGCCTGCCTCTACGCGGTGAAGGCGCTGCAGCTGGCTGGCGTGCCCCTGCGCAAGAAAATCCGGGTGATCTTTGGGCTGGACGAGGAGAGCGACTGGAAGTGCATGGAGCACTACCTGCCTCTGGCCGGGGAGCCGGACTGTTCCTTTACCCCGGACGGTGCTTTCCCGGTGATCTATGGGGAGAAGGGGCTGAGTATTTTTGACCTGACCGGCACCTTCCCCGGGGAAAACAGCAGCGGCGTCTCCATTTTGGAGATCACCGGGGGAAACCGGGCCAATATGGTTCCGGACCGGTGCTCCGCCCGGCTGCGCACCGGCATGGAGTTGGAAACCGCTTTAGATGAGTGGAACCACGCCGCCGGTGGTACGCTGACCCTGCGCCGGGAGGGGGAGGACTATATACTGGAGGCGGAGGGGCTCTCCGCCCACGGCAGCACCCCTGAGAAGGGGCGCAACGCCGTGACGCTGCTGCTGCGGTTTTTGCACACGCTGCCCCTGTCCCAAGAGCTGCAGGGGGCGGTGCGGTGCTATCTGGACCACATGGTGGGCCACTATGGGGAGAATTTGGGCTGCGTCATGTCCGATGAGCTCTCCGGCCCTCTCACGGTCAATGTGGGGGTCATCCATTACGACGGGGCGCAGCTGCGCCTGACCGTCAATATCCGCTATCCCATCTCCCGTACCGTGGAGGAGGTTTACAGCGGCATCCGGGAGAGCCTTGCCGGCTCCGGCTATGCTTTGGAGCCTGTATCCAACAAAAATCCCCTCTATGTGGATCCCAAGAGCCCGCTGGTGGAGAAACTGATGCGGGCCTATCAGACGGTGACTGGGGATATGGACCATCCGCCGATCACCATCAGCGGCGGCACCTATGCCCGGGCGGTGAAAAACGCCGTGGCCTTCGGCCCGGTGTTCCCCGGCCATCCGGAGGTGGGGCACCAGAAGAATGAGTGGGCTGCGGTGGAGGATCTGGTCCTGTGCGCTAAGGCATATGCCCAGGGCATCGCGGAGCTGCTGAAGGACTGAGAGGAGGAGCACGGTATGAGAGACCCAAGAGTTGAGAAGCTGGCATCCCTGATTTTGAACCACTCTGTTAAGCTGAAGGCGAGGGAGAATTTGCTTATTGAGCTGACGGACAGCGGCGAGGAGCTGGCTGCGGCGCTGGTCCGCCAAGCCTATGATCTGGGGGCGAACCCCTTCCTCAGCGTCATTCATAAGCGTTTGCAGCGAGAGTGGATCGCTGGGGCGAACCTGGAGCAGCTGCGCCGTCAGGCGGGCTATGATATCCCCCGCATGAAGGACATGGACGCCTGCGTCTCCATCCGGGGCACCGCCAACAGCGCAGAGTTTGGCGGGGTTGCGCCGGAAAGGATGGATGCCTACCAGCGGGAATACCACAAGCCGATCAACATCGACCTGCGCCTGAGCGGCACCAAGTGGTGCGTCCTTAACTGGCCAAATCCTGTGCTGGCCAAGAGCAGCGGGATGAATACAGACGAATTTGAGGACTTCTTCTTCCAAGTCTGCTGTGTGGACTATCCCGCCTTCGCCAAGCAGATGGAGCGCTTGGCAGAGCGGATGGAGCGGGCGGATCGGGTGCATATCCTTGCCGAGGGGACGGACCTCACCTTCTCCGTCAAGGGCCAGCCGGCGGTGGTGTCCGACGGAATCAACAACCTCCCCGACGGAGAGGTCAGCTGCGGCCCCATTCGGGACAGCGCCAACGGCTATATCACCTACAACGCACCCTCGGAGTACATGGGGTTCCAGCATCAAAATGTCCGCTTTGAGCTGAAGGATGGCAAAATTATTTCTGCCAGCTCCAACAACAGCGCACGGACCAACGCAGTATTGGATACGGATGAGGGCGCCCGCTACATCGGGGAATTTGCCATCGGCCTCAACCCCTATATCACAAGGCCCATCTGCGACACCCTCTTTGACGAAAAGGCCACCGGCAGCATCCACTTTACCCCCGGCAACGCCTATGCCAATTCTTTCAACGGCAACCGCTCGGCGGTGCACTGGGATCTGGTGCAGATGCACACGCCAGAGTTCGGCGGCGGCGAGATCTGGTTTGATAATGAGTTGATCCGCAGGGACGGGCTTTTTGTGCCGGACTACCTTGCCGGGCTGAATCCGAAAAATCTGACGAAGTAAGCGGGAAGACACACAGACAAAGAAGGCGGCTGCAAGAAAATGCAGCCGCCTTATCTCCGGCATACAGGAAAAAGCTGCTTTTCCCCGACGTTCCCGCCGGCGGGGAAAGGATGGAAAAAGCAAAAAATATTTTGCAGGCAGGTATTGACAAGTGAGTAAGGAAATGCTATGATATCCATGTTGGTTAGGGAAGCCTAACCTTAAAAACACCAGAGAGGTTAGCGGGAGCTAACAGAAAGAAGGAGTCATGATGCCGTTGACTTTGGCCGCTGCCGGCGAGGAAAAGTACATCAAGCAGGTGGGCGGACGGACGGAAACCCGGCAGTTTTTAGAGAAGCTGGGGTTCGTAGCGGGAACAATGGTTACTGTGATCAGCGAGATCAATGGAAATGTGATCGTACAGATCAAGGACTCCCGCATCGCTATCAGCAAAGAGATGGCGTGCAAGATCATGGTGTAAAGGCAGTTTCAATGGGAAGGAGAGAGAGGCATGAAGACCCTGAAAGAGGCCAAGGTGGGGGAGACGGTTACCGTCAGCAAGCTCCACGGCGACGGCCCGGTGCGCCGGCGCATTATGGACATGGGGATCACCAAGGGCACGGAGATTTTTGTGCGCAAGGTGGCGCCCTTGGGCGATCCGGTGCAGGTGAATATCCGCGGCTATGAGTTGAGCCTGCGGAAAGCGGATGCTGAGATGATAGAGGTGCAATAGTTAGCCGGGCAGTGCAGCTGCCCATAGGTACGCCCAGAGAGTTAGATTAAACTAACTCCATTTCTCTTGCAAATGTCAGAAAGAAGGGAAGAAATCATGTCAATTACGATTGCGTTGGCGGGCAACCCCAACTGCGGTAAAACCACGCTGTTCAATGCGCTGACTGGTTCCAGCCAATTTGTTGGAAACTGGCCCGGCGTGACGGTGGAGAAGAAGGAAGGGCACCTAAAGGGCCACAAGGATGTCAAGGTCATGGACCTGCCGGGCATCTACTCCCTCTCCCCCTACACCTTGGAGGAGGTTGTCGCCAGAAATTACTTAGTCAACGAGCGGCCGGATGTGATCTTGAACATCGTGGACGGCACCAACCTCGAGAGAAACCTCTACTTAACCACCCAGCTGACAGAGCTGGGGATCCCCGTTGTGGTGGCCATCAACATGATGGATGTGGTCAACAGGAATGGGGACAAGATCAACACCAATGCCTTGGGTAAGAACCTTGGCTGTGAGGTCTGCGAGATCTCGGCGCTGAAGGGCACCGGCGTCATGGAGGCTGCTAAGCTGGCCGTCAGCGTGGCCCAGAGCGGCACCAAGACCGTCCCCATGCACACCTTTTCCGGCAGCGTGGAGCACGCCATCGCCCATATTGAGGAGTACGCCCTCCACAACATCCCGGAGGAGCAGCAGCGCTGGTACGCCATCAAGATCTTTGAGCGCGATGATAAGATCATCGAGCAGCTGGGCCTCTCCCAAGACGCGGTGGCCCATTTGGAGGGCGACATCAAGGCCTGTGAGGATGAAATGGACGACAACAGCGAGTCCATCATCACCAGTGAGCGCTATGGCTGGATTGCCTCCATCATCAAGGGCTGCTATCAGAAGAAAAACCGGGGCCGCATGACGGTCTCCGACAAGATCGATAAGATTGTAACCAACCGGATTTTGGCCCTGCCCATCTTCGTGGTGGTGATGTTCCTTGTCTACGCCATCGCCATGGGTGGCTGGAAGGTCTCTATCGGCACCGCCGCCACCGACTGGGCCAACGATGTGCTCTTCGGCGAGTGGGTTCCCGGGCTGTTTGACAGCATTTTGGGCGCCCTCGGCGTGGCGGAGGGCAGTTGGCTCTACGGGCTGATTCAGGACGGCATTGTGGCCGGCGTAGGCGCCGTGCTGGGCTTTGTGCCCCAGATGCTGGTGCTGTTCTTCCTGCTGTGCATCCTGGAGGATATTGGCTACATGGCCCGCATCGCCTTCATCATGGACCGGATCTTCCGGCGCTTCGGCCTCAGCGGCAAGTCCTTTATCCCCATGCTGGTGGCCACCGGCTGCGGCGTCCCCGGCATCATGGCCTCCCGTACCATCGAGCAGGACCGTGACCGGAAGATGACCATTATGACCACCGGCTTTATCCCCTGCGGCGCCAAGATGCCCATTATCGGCCTTTTTGCCGGCGCGCTATTCAACGACTCCGCATGGGTGGCCACCTCCGCCTACTTTATCGGCGTGGCGGCAGTGATTATCTCCGGCATCATTCTCAAGAAGTTTAAGGCCTTTGCCGGCGAGCCCGCTCCCTTCGTCATGGAGCTGCCCGCCTACCATATCCCCTCCGCCGGCAACGTGCTGCGGGGCACATGGGAGCGGGGCTGGTCCTTCATTAAGCGTGCCGGTACGGTTATTTTACTCAGTTCCATTATCCTCTGGTTCCTTCAGGGGTATGGATTTGTGGACGGTGTGTTCCAAGAGGTGGAGGACAACAACCACTCTCTGCTGGCCTCCATCGGCAACGCAGTTGCTTGGATCTTCTATCCCCTCGGCTGGACCGGTGAATGGGCATGGAAAGCCACCGTGGCGACAGTAACTGGACTCATCGCCAAGGAAGAGGTAGTCAACACCTTTGGTGTGCTCTATCACTATTCCGGTGAGCTCAGCGAGGCGGGCAACGAGATTTGGCCGCTGGTGGCCCAGGACTTCACCGCCCTGACCGCCTACAGCTTCATGATCTTCAACCTCCTGTGCGCCCCCTGCTTCGCCGCGATGGGCGCCATCAAGCGGGAGATGAACAACTGGAAGTGGACCTTAGGCGCCATCGGCTACATGTGCGGCTTTGCCTATGTAATCTCCATGATCGTCTACCAGGTCGGCGGCCTGCTTACCGGGGCTGTGTCCTTTGGAGTTCTGCCTGTGATCGCCATTGTGCTGCTGATCGGCCTGCTCTACCTCCTCTTCCGTCCCTACAAGGAGTCTAAGACTCTCTCTGATACCTTGGTTCACGCGTAAGAAGGAAGCGAGGCATAGATGAATTGGCTGATGGAAAATGGGGGAACCATTTTGGTCTCCGCAGTCCTGCTGGGTGTGGTGGCAGCCATTGTGGTTCATATGGTCCGCCAGAAGAAGGCGGGGAGGTCCGGCTGCGGCTGCGGCTGTGAGGGCTGTGCCAATCGGGATTTCTGCCATCCCCCAAAAAAGTAATGATTTCGATACATTCTCCTTTCTCACTTCTCATACATCCAATCTCATTGCGCGGAAAGGCCCACGGAATACCCGTGGGCCTTTCCGCATCCATATGATACCGCCGGCAGAGCGGAAAGAAAAAACAGGCTGTCCTCCTATCTGTGGGAGGACAGTTTAAAAAATCTGTAGAGGTATACCAGATAAAAGGGGGATGCGGCGGTAAGCCGCATCCCCCTTTTAGGGCAGAATAACCGGACGCTGACGTCAGTCGGCGGTTTCCTCGCCCTCCGGCTGGCCGGTTAAGAGATACTCCGTGAGCCCCTTGGCCAAGTTGGTGACCACCGCTGCCTGTGTGGCTAAGGCGTCGTCCGTCAGATCCTCGGAGAGGATGGACTGGGAGTAGCGGGAGAACACCTCGATGGCGCCCCGGTACTGGCTGACAAAGCGGCGGTAGATCGCCGCCACCTCCTCCTCTTGGAGGCCCATGGGGATGAGCTTTTGGATGGAGGCGATGCTCAGGCTCTGCTTAAGGGTGCAGATGATGAGCAGGTAGGCAATATGGACGCGGCCGTATTTCTTTTTTACCGGAGCCGGCATGATTTTCATGCGCACGTAGTTATTGATAATGCTGGCAGTGATGGGCTTCTCGTCCTCCGATAGAGGCGGAAAGCTGAGATAGCGGCCAAGGAGCAGAAGCACCTGATCCATATACAGCTCCAGCTCCGGCAAATGCTCCCAGTCAGGCAGGGAGAAAGCCAGCATCTTTTCCTGATAGCCGTTCAATTTATCCCGCAGTATGGAAATCCCTCCTTTCTTCTATGGCCCAATATAGCAGATGCGAAAGAGGAATGCAATATCAAACATTAAAAAAAGAAGTGAGCAATCTATTGACTTAATACATAAGATGTTTTATTATAATATATAATATTAGATAATAGGATATTGCGTTGGATGATCTTGTTTTCACTATGAAAGGAGCCTTTTCTATGTCCCAAGCGAAAGTGCGCCGCCCCCAAACAATGGGGGAGGAGATTGCGAACACCATATCCCACGCCGTAGGGGCCCTGCTGGCCGTGGTGGGCGCCGTTCCGCTGATTGCCCGGGCGGCAACCTCGGGATCTACCCGGGCCGTGGTGGGCATGTCCCTCTATGCGGGAAGCCTGATCCTGCTGTATGTGGCCTCGGCGGTCTACCACGGCGTCAGGAATCCGGAGTTGAAAAAACGGCTGCGGATCATGGACCACTGCTCCATCTTCCTGCTGATCCTCGGCACCTATATCCCCATCGCCCTTTTGACCCTCGGGGGAGCGCTGGGGTGGGTCCTGATTGCCATCAATGCGGCGCTGGCCGTGGTGGGCATCGTGCTGAAGATCATTGACCTCAACCGCTTCAACGGCATTTCCTTGGTGCTCTATGCTGTGATGGGCTGGCTGGTGGTACCGGCGCTCAAGACGGTGGTGGAGGTGATGCCCCTCTCCGGGGTGCTGCTCTTAGCGTCCGGCGGTGTGGCCTACACCACGGGGATTCTCTTCTATAAGTCTAAGAAGTATTATATGCACTTTATCTGGCATCTCTTCGTGCTGGCGGGTAGTATTCTTCAGTATTTCTGCGTACTGTTCTACTGCATGTAGCTGCTCTGCAAAGCCCCAGATAAAGGAAGGCCGCGTAAAGGCTCCGCCGCCTGCAGCAGGCGGAAGAAAGCTGTCCCCTTTCAAAAAGCGGCTTTGTTTTGAATATGCCGCGCGCCGCGTCGTTTCGACGCGGCGCAGCTGTTTTTATAGGGTTTGCAGAATGTCCTCCACCCTGCGGCAGAGGGGGAAGGGATGGCTCTCCCGAAGGGCGGCGGAGGCGCCGGCCATCAAATAGGGGTGTCCTGCAAAGTCCAGCATGGGCAGGTCGTTGTAGTTGTCCCCAAAGGCCATGACCTCATCAGGGGCGATAGAGAACACCCGGCAGAGCTCCTGCAGGCCGGTGCCCTTGGTGGCATTGTTGAAGTCCAGCCAGGCCTGCCCGGCCACGGCGGCGAAGAAGCGGTCTGCCCACCGGGGAGCGATGGCGGGGGCGAAAACCGCCGCCCCCTGCCGGCAGTAGGCGGAGACCTTGATAATCTCCTCCGGTACATCCTCCGGGCGGCGGATGGAGGTCAGGTTGTACCCGGTGAAGTAGCGGATCCGATCCGCCAGGGCGCTGTCCCGGGAGCAGAGGTAGTCCATATTGGCCCCGGAGAGGAGCACCTCGCACTGGGGATCGGCGAGAATGTCATAGGACAGGGCGATGGCTGCATCCCGGTCCATCACGGTCTTGGAGAGAATGGGCCCGGGATTGCCGGGGCCGTAGAGAATGGAGCCGTTGTCACAGAGATAGGTCAGCTCGTCGGCGATAGGGGCGAAGAGCCCCCGGAGGCTGTTGTACTGCCGGCCGCTGGCGGGACAGAAAATCAGCCCTTTCTCCCGCAGACGGTGGATTTCACAAAAGATGACGGGGGAGATGTCCTTCTCCCCGTCCTGCAGCAGCGTACCGTCGATGTCACTGACGATGAGCTTAATCATGGAATTTCCCCTTGTTTACAGATGGTATCGATTATCGCCCCTGCTGGGCGTCCTTCTCTTGGTCGGTCTCCACTAAGTAGCGGAAGGCCATCTCATAGCCCTTGGCGCCAAGGCCCACGAACTGCCCCTCGATAATGGGGGCCAGCATGCTGTGGTGCCGGAACTCCTCCCGGGCGTGGATGTTGCTGACGTGGACCTCCACCACCCGGTGGTTGCAGGCACAGATGGCGTCCCGGATGGCGATGGAGGTGTAGGTAAAGGCGGCAGGGTTCATAAAGATGCCGTCCACCTTCCCGCGGACCTCCTGCAGCTTGTCCACAATGTCCCCCTCGTGGTTGGACTGGTAGAACTCCACCTCCACGCCGTACTCCGCAGCCAATTTGGTCAGCTTCTCCTCCACCTCCGCCATGGTCACCGTGCCGTAGCAGGGCTCCCGCATGCCCATCAGGTTCATATTCGACCCGTTAATCATCAGATATTTCCGCATCTCTGTGCTCTCCTTTTTCGTTGATAAAGATGATCGGTTCACAAACGGGGGCGCCGGTGCCTATCCCAGCGCCTTGGTCCGCTCTGCGGCGGCGATCACCGCATCCATAACGGCGCCGCGGAAGGCCCTCTCCTCCAGGGTGCGGACCCCGGCGATGGTAGAGCCGCCGGGGGAGCACACCGCGTCCTTCAAAGCGGCGGGGGAGTCCCCGCTCTCTAAAACCAGCGCGGCGGAGCCCTCCACCATCTGGGCAGCGTAGAGCAGCGCCTTCTTCCGGGGAAGGCCGCAGGCCACGCCGCCGTCGGCGAGGGCCTCGATAAACTGGCAGACAAAGGCGGGGCCGCAGCCCGCTACGGCGCTGCCGGCGTCGATGAGCCGCTCCTCCAAGGGATCCAGCGTCCCGGCGGCGGACAAAGCGGCGGTGAAGGCCTCCAGCTCCTCCTGGGTCACGCGGTCGTTGGCGGTGTAAAGGATCAGCCCACGGCCGATGCCGCAGGGGGTGTTAGGCATGATGCGGATCACCGGGTAGTCCCCCCCGGCCATGGCCGCCACCTTCTCCATGGTCAGCCCCGCCGCCATGGTCACAAGGACAAAGCGGTCCTGCCGGGAGGCAAGGATCTGCAGCAGGGGGGAGAGCATATCCCCCATCATCTGGGGCTTGACGCCGAGAAAGAGATAGCGGCAGCGCTGGGCTACCTCCTCGTTGCTGCCTGCGGCGCAG
Organism: uncultured Oscillospiraceae bacterium; assembly: GCA_904420145.1. Lineage (GTDB taxonomy): Bacteria > Bacillota > Clostridia > Oscillospirales > Oscillospiraceae > CAJFPI01. The sequence continues at coordinate 31,865 of CAJFUI010000003.1, read as the reverse complement.
CCCAGCTCCTGGGCCAGCGACTGGGCCTTCTCTGCCGTGCGGTTGGCCAGGAGAACGCTCTCGGCGGGGACGGTCTTGCACAGGGCCCGGGCGATGGCGCCGCCCATGCTACCCGTGCCGATAAATCCAAAGGTGTAGGTTGACATAAAAATCCCCCATTCCGCCGCTGTACGCGGCATCCATCAAAATGCGGGGCGCCTCCCGGCGCAGGGAAGGGGCCCCTCGGGCGGTCAGCGGATCTGGCCGCTGCCGGTGATGACGTACTTGTAGGTGCACAGCTCCTCCAAGCCCATGGGTCCCCGGGCGTGGAGCTTCTGGGTGGAGATGCCCATCTCGCAGCCAAGGCCGAATTCCCCGCCGTCGGTAAAGCGTGTGGAGGCGTTGACATACACCGCGGCGCTGTCCACCAAGGCGGTAAAGCGCTTAGCGGCCTCGCTGTCCCGGGTGAGGATGGCGTCGCTGTGGCCGGTGGAGTGAGCGGCGATGTGGGCGATGGCCTCGTCGACACTGTCCACCACCTTCACTGCTAAGATGTAGTCCAAAAACTCCGTGTCGAAGTCCGCCGGGCCGGCGGGGGTGCCGGGGATGATGGCGGCAGCTGTGCTGTCCAGCCGCAGCTCCACGGGGACTTTTCCCGCGGCGGCGCGGTCCTCCACCAGCCGCCGGCGCAGCCGGGGCAGCAGCTCCGCCGCCGCGCTGCGGTGGACCAGCAGCACCTCCTCGGCGTTGCACACGCTGGGGCGGCTGGTTTTGGCGTTCTCCACAATGTTCAGCGCCATGTCCAGATCCGCGCTCTCGTCCACGTAGACGTGACAGATCCCCGTGCCCGTCTCAATCACGTTGACCGTGGCGTTCTCCACGCAGGCGCGGATGAGCCCGGCGCCCCCCCGGGGGATCAGCAGATCCACCAGACCCGAGGCGGTCATAAGCTCGTTGGCGCTCTGTCGGGAGGTGTCCTCCACCAGCTGCACCAGGTCAGGGGAGAGGCCGCTGGAGGCAAGGCCCTTCTGCAGGGCGGCGACGATGGCGGCGGCGGAGCGGTGGGCCTCCTTGCCGCAGCGCAGCACGCAGGCGCTGCCCGCCTTCAGCGCCAGCACGGCGGCGTCGCTGGTGACATTGGGGCGGCTCTCATAGATGATGGCGATGACCCCCATGGGCACCGCCGTCTTTTCGATCACAAGGCCGTTGGGCCGCTCCACCCGCCGCAGCACCTGACCCACCGGGTCGGGGAGGGCGGCCACCTCCCGGATGCCCTGGGCCATGCCGGCGAGGCGCTGCTCGCTCAGGGCCAGCCGGTCCAGCATTACCTCGGAGATGTGGCCCCAGGCGGCCTCCATGTCCATGGCGTTGGCCGCGAGAATGGGGGACGTATCCGCCTCAAGGGCGCCGGCCATGGCCAGCAGAGCGGCGTTTTTTACCGCCGTTGAGGCAGTGGCAAGAGAGGTCTTGGCCCTCTTGGCCTTTTGCAGCAGTTCCTGTGTGGTCATCATCGTTCCTCTCCTTTTTTCTTCAGACGAATGTTTCTCCAGCGCCGGATCTTGACCGCCGCCGGAACGCAGCACAGGGACAGCCCAACGCCCGCCAGGACCAGAAGCCCGGGGCGGTTGGCGCCGACTCCCGCGCAGATCAGCAGGGCAAAGAGGCCGATCAGCGCCGCCGCCAGCACGGCGGCGAGGGCGATGCGCGCCCATAGGGGCACCTCCTTGGAGCCCACGGCCTCGATGCTGCCCTCCACCAAAAATTCAAGAAGGATTTCAAACAGATCGCTCACGTCAGCTCCTCCTGTTGGGCAAAAGTCCCATATCTGTCAGCGCCTGCGTACGCATCTGCGAAAAGCAGAGCAGCCCCATTCAGCGGCAGCGCGCCCTCCTCAACGCTCTTTTGTGATCTGCAGCAGCGATTCGAGCCAATCGGTGATCCTCTGGGCAATGAGATCCGGCGCAAGCTGGTAGAGGTTGTGGGGCAGGTCCAGCAGGACCGAATCGCTGTAGACCATCCCTTTCAGAAAATCCATGCCATGCTGCCGCCAAACAGGGGCGGGCATGTTGGTCCCCTTTCCGTTGGAGAGGAAAAAGAGGGTGGGAATGGTCCTCGGCAGCGGCAGGGCGGCAATCGCGTCGAGGTTGTCCGGCAGCGCCCTGCACTCCGCCAGCCACACCGGACCGGCGATGCTGTGGAGCGCTTTGGCCTCCAAATCGACCCGCCGGCTTTTGGGGATGGCGAGCCGCCGGCAGAGCTGACGGCAGTAGCTTTTTGCGGTCACCTTCTGCAGGCGGGGCTTTTGCGCCAAAGTCTGAAGCTGTTTTTCCGACTTGGCGATATCAACGTCCTGATAGCTCTCTGGTGTGGCGGGGTCAATGCCCACAAGGGCCAGCACCTCCTCCGGATAGTGCTGGGCCCAGTACAGCGCCTCCAGAAAGCCCATGCTGTGGGCGGCTAAGACCAGCGGCAGAGAAAGGTCCAGTGCCGCCACAGCCGCCCGGTATTCCGCCACCACCTGGCGGATTTCACGGCTGTCATCCACAGAGTCGCTGGCGCCGTAGCCAAACTTTTCCAGCACCACAACCAGATGGTTATGGGAGAGGGCCTTGGTCAGGGGGCTGTACTCCACCTGCGGCAGCGGGACGCCGCTGCCGGACAGAAGGAGAATAGGGATCTCCCCGCCCCCTAACAGACAGGCATGCATCTTTCGCCCAAAGACCATCACATCCCGGTTCATTGTTTTCCACCTTTTGGGTTGGCCAAGAACCGGGTGCCCACGGCCTTTCCCTCTGCGATGTCGTAGAGGGACTCCGGGTGGTCGCCGTTGGTGATGACCATGTCGCAGCCGATCTCAGTGACCAGTCTGGCCGCTTTCAGCTTGGTGGCCATGCCGCCGGTGCCAAGGCCGCTGCCGGCTCCTCCGGCCAGGGCCTCGATCTCCGGGGTGATGGCCTCCACCACGGGGATCAGCGCCGCGCTGGGGTCCCTGTGGGGGTCGGCGGTGTAGAGCCCGTCGATATCGCTGAGGAGCACCAGCAGGTCCGCTTGGGCCAGCTGGGCTACAATGGCGGAGAGGGTGTCGTTTTCCCCAATGGTGGTAGTTACGCCGATCTCGTCGGTGCCCACCGCGTCGTTTTCGTTGATGATCGGCAGCGCGCCCAGCTCCAGCAGCCGCCGGAGGGTGGTCTGCACATTGGTGCAGCGGTGGGGGTCCTGAATGTCCCCGCCGTTGAGGAGAATCTGGGCCACGGTGTGGCTGTATTTGGTAAAGAGGCGGTCGTAGGTGTACATCAGCTCGCACTGCCCCACAGCGGCGGCCGCCTGCTTGGTGGGCATGTCGGAGGGCCGTCCCGGCAGGTTTAGCTTGCCCACGCCCATGCCGATGGCGCCGGAGGAGACCAAAATCACCTCATGGCCGGCATTTTTAATATCACTGAGCACCTTCACCAAGTCCTCCACGTGGCGGATATTCAGCCGCCCGGTGGCGTGGGCGAGAGTGGAGGTGCCCACCTTTACAACAATTCGCATAGAAAATTGCCTCCCAGGGTTGGATTGGATCACACTGCTGACAGGGAAAGGAGTGATGCTGTCCCACCCTGTAGAGTACGGTGTCGGAAACGCCGCGGCGATTGCCGCGGCGCCTTTTCGCTGTGCTCGCTTTACTCCGTCTTCTGACCGCCGGAGGGAACATCCGCCGCGTTTTGGGGAGCGCTCTGGGCAGCGACCTGCTGGGGCTGAGCCGGAGGAGCGTCCTGCTGGGCCGGAGCTTGGGGCTGAGGGGGCTGGACGGTTTGGATCGGCTGCACCGGCTGCTGCACGGAAACGGCGGTTTGCTGGGCCGGGGCCGCCGGAGCGGCAGCCTTGGGCTGGCTCTTGACCCACTGGAAGATTGCCCCCGCGGCGACGGCCACAATCATGATGGTCCGGCAGGTGCTGTAGGAGTTGACATTCATCAAAAGGGCCACCCCCATGCCCGCCGCCACGCCGCCGAAGGCGGCGGTGGCAAGGACCATCAGGGGCTTCGTCCACTTCATGGCCGCGATGGCGTACACCAGGCCCACCAGCAGGGCAGGGGTGACGGTGGAGAGGGAGAAGCCAGATCCCATGGCGATATCAAACATGGAAACCGTCAGCAGGAAGAAAAGGCCCGCCACCGACAAAAAGCAGAACAGAAAGGTCCCCGCCTTCTGGAACCGGAAGCACAGGGCGCCCACCGCCACGCCGACAACTATGGCGATCAGAATCTGTACCGTTGAGTCAAGTCCACTTGAGCCGGTGACCATGCCAGAAATGGTGAAAGCAATCACTGCCCACGGAAATGCGCCGACGATCCGGCGGAACCGGTAGCCGAGGAAGCAGAAGAAAAGGCCCAATAGGGTGAGAATAAGGGCGACAATCGTGACGACCATCCCGCCATTACTGCTGCCGCCGCCTATCTTCTCAAGGACCATGGCGTAAAACAGGGTGCCCAGCATACTGGAGGCGCTCTCAATCATATTCTGTATGGTGTTATAATCTAACATTTGGCATTCTCCTTCCCTTTTCCACAGACGCAGAGTGGATCCGCATCAAATATACAATACCGGGAAGACGCGCCCTTGTCAAGAGACAAAAGGCTTGTAAACAGCAGAAAAAGCGGCTGGAGGGCCGCTTCCCTCCAGTCGCTTTATGCAAAGGATATGCAAACAGCATACCCTTTCAGTGCTGGTATTCAAATTCCAAGTTGTACATGCTGACGAGATCCCCGTCCTGAATGCCCAGCTCGTCCAGCTGGTCGAAGACGCCGGCCTCCCGGAGCATCTTGTCAAACCACATTCGGCTCTCGTAGTCGCCGAAGTTGGTGTTGGAGATCAGCCGCTCCAGCCAGGGGCCCTCCACGATATACACCCCGTCCTCCACGGTGATCTCCACGGGGGCGGAGGTGTCGATCTTGGGCGGGCGCTTCACGTACTCCGGCTCGTACACGGTCACCGGGGGCAGGGCCGATAGGCGGCTGGCGATGGCAAAGATCAGCTCCCGCACGCCCTGATGGGCGGCGGCGGAGATGGTGAAAAGGGGATAGCCGAGGGCCTCCACGTGGGCACGCAGCTTCTCCAGCAGACTGTCGTCGGCCATGATGTCCACCTTGTTGGCCGCTACGATCTGGGGCCGGCTGGCCAGCTCGGCGCTGTACTGCTTGAGCTCCAGGTTGATGGCGTCAAAGTCCTCCACCGGGTCCCGGCCCTCGCTGCCGGACACATCCACCACGTGGACCAGCAGGCGGCAGCGGTCGATATGCCGCAGGAAGTCGTGGCCGAGTCCCGCCCCCTCGCTGGCCCCCTCGATAATGCCGGGGATATCCGCCATGACAAAGCTGACGCCCTCCTCCACATAGACCACGCCTAAGTTGGGAAAGAGGGTGGTAAAGTGGTAGTTGGCAATCTTGGGCTGGGCTTTGCTGACCACGCTGAGGAGGGTGGACTTGCCCACGTTGGGAAAGCCGATGAGCCCCACATCCGCCAGAAGCTTGAGCTCCAGCACCACATCGTGGCTCTCCCCGGGCAGGCCGCTCTTGGCGAAGCGGGGGGCCTGCCGGGTGGGGGTGGCGAAGTGGGTGTTGCCCCAGCCGCCCTTGCCCCCCCGGCAGAGGACGTAGGGCTCGCTGTCGGACATGTCCTTAATGATTTCATTGGTCTCCGCGTCCCGGACCAAGGTGCCCCGGGGGACCCGAATGGTGAGAGATTTGCCGTCCTTGCCGGTTTTCCGCTGACCGGCGCCATCCACGCCGTTTTCTGCCACATACTTGCGCTTATAGCGGAAGTCCATCAGGGTGGAGAGGTTGTCGTCCACCTGCAGAATGATGTCGCCGCCCTTGCCGCCGTCGCCCCCGTCGGGACCGCCGGCGGCGATATACTTCTCCCGGTGGAAGGAGACGCAGCCGTTGCCGCCGTTGCCCGCTTTGACGGTGATGCGGGCCTTATCCACAAAGGATGTTGCCATTTCGGTACCTCCTTTTCTTTCTTGCTGTTTAGGTAGTGTATTATATCCAATTTTTTAAAAAAAAGCAAGCCCGGCAGCACACTGCCGGCTTTGCCGGGCCTCCGCGGAAAAAGGGCGCGCCCGGCCTTTGCCGCCGCGGCGCGCCCCGTCGGGGACTTGCGATATTCTTTACCAGCGCTTCCAAGCGATGTTCATATCCACCCGGCCGTCGATGCCGTCCACGCTGCCGCTGTCGGTATACTGCCAGACCTGGTAGTTGTAGTACATGGTGGGGTACATGGCGTCGGAGGAGGGGTATTGGGCAAACCAGAAGTCGTAGTCCGTCAGCTGGCTGAGGTCGTAACGCAGATAGCCGGTGGGGAGGTTGAAGTAGATCATGGGGGTGTACCCCTCCTCCTTCACCCGCTCGCAGAAGGCGATGGCCGCGTCGGTCAGTGTCTGGGTATCTAAGCCATAGTTGCGGTAGGAGCTGCTGTTGGCCTCCCAGTCAAATACCACGGGGTAGTCGATGTCATAGCCCTCAATGGCGTCCAGAACGAACTCAGCCTCCTGAATGGCCTCCTCCTCGCTGGTGGCGGTGGAGAAGAAGTAGACCCCGACCTTCAGCCCCGCCTCTGCGGCGCCCTCCACATTCTGGAGGAAGCGGTGGTCCATGTTCAGCGTGCCCTCGGTGTAGCCCCGGAAGCCCACCCGCAGAAAGACAAACTCGATGCCGTCGGCGGCTACGGCCTCCCAGTCCACATCCCCCTGGTAGTTGGACACATCGATGCCGATGGAGGTGTCCACGCTGTCGTCGTCATAGTACATGATGCTGCCCTCCTTGCGGAAGAGGCTGGCGTCGTACTGGCAGACCTCCACACCCTCTAAGATTTCCACCTTCTGGTTGCCGTAGAGGATGTAGCCCAGCTCCTCCGGCGTGGGATCCGGCTCTGCAGGCTCCTCGGGCTCCTCCTCTTCCGGCTCCTCCACTGGGGGCACGTACTGGACCATCCGCCACACCAGCGCGCACAGCTCGGAGCGGATGATCCCCTCCTCCGGCAGGTACACCAGGTTTCCGGCGTCGTCATAGCTGCCGGTGACGATAGCCGCGTCGTACAGGGCCATTACATAGGGGTCGTCTGTGTCGGTAAAGGGACTGTCGGTGTCGCTCTCCGGCAGCTCTAAGGCCAGGGCGGATAGCTGGGCGATCAGCCTGCGGCTGATGGGCGCGTCCAGATCAGGCACATCCTCGGCGGAGAGGTAGCCCTCCTCCAGGGCCAGATCCAAATAGCCGCTGGCCCAGTGCTCGTCGATCATCTCCTGCTCGGTGTACCCAGCGGTCAGCAGAATCAGCTTCAGGGCCTCCCCGGCGGTGATGGTCTGGGCGGGACGGAAGCTGCCGTCGGGATAGCCGTCCACCATGCCGGCCCGGGTGAGATTTTTCACATAGGAGTAGTACCACTCCCCCTCCTGTAGATCCGAGTAGGGGTTGTCCCATGGAGTGGAGAACACGCCGGTGTCCTCCACGGGGCTGCTGCCCCACTTGGCGCTCACCGTCACCGGGGCTACGGCGATGTCGTCGCCGGTCAGCTGGACCCCCTCGGCGGTATACCAGCCTTGGAAATACTTCCCCGGGCGGGTGGGGGTGGGGAGGAGGTCATAGGTCTCATTGATCCGGTAGAACACGGTACTGTGTTCGATCTCGTCCGCCTCCACGTCGAAGTGGACGTAGGTGTACTCCTCCGCTCCGGCGTTCTCATAGTCCCCGTCTAAAAACAGATAGGCCTCCTGCAGGCGGCGCAGGGCCAGCCCGTGGACCACATCCCGGCCCACATGGCACCAGGTGCCGATATAGTTGACCACATCATCCCGGGTGCTGTCGGGCAGATTCCCCATCAGATACTGGCACAGGCGGTAGGAGGGGTTGATCCATGTGGTGCCGATGTTGTAGGTCAGGCTGACCAGCGCGTCATACTGATACTGGGTCAGCTCCACCTCGTAGCGCAGCAGAAAGGAGTTGAGCATGGCCTCCATATCCACCAGGTGGTCCCGCAGCAGCTGCTCCGCCTCCTCCTCCGTGACGCCGTCGGGAAATTCGTCGGCCTCACAACTGGTGCCGTAGCCGATGTACCACTTGCCCCCGTCCTCATAGGCGTACTGCCGGTAGCCCTCAAAGCCGGCGATAAAGGCGACGCCCTCGTCGCTGATGGTCATGGCCCCCTCATCCGCCAGAGCGGAAATGGGCAGAAGGCCGGCTAAGAGGAGTGCCGCAAGGAGCAGGGAGCAAATTCTTTTCATGGGTCCACTTCACTTTCTTCAGAGTACAGTCACGTGATATAGACGGAAAACGACGGCCTCTTGTTCCCTGTTTTCCCTATTTTTCGACTGTTTTCGACAAATGTCTCTGGCATTATAGCACATTCTGCCGCCGGTGAAAAGGGGGCGTTATGTAAATTCATATTTTTGTAAGATACCGCGCCCAGGTGGGGAATAGGCCCTGCAGGACGCAGGGAATTTGCCCTTTACCGGAAAGAACGGCTGTGGTACAATAGGAATGCCTGTTCCCCTAAGGAGGCCGGCGGCTTTCGCCGCGGGGGCATTCCCTGGGGTAATCGGACTTTGGAAAGTGAGGACATCCGCTATGAAAATCGGGCTATCCTACGCCATGACCACGGAGATCGAGAGCATCCTGCGCGCCACAGGGGCCAAGGAGCTGGAGACGGTCTGCGGCGTGCCCTTTTATGAGATTGAGGAGGACATCATCGCCTACGCCGGGGGCATCGGCAAGGTCAACGCCGCCATGGCCGCCCAGCTGCTGATCGACCGCTACCGCCCCGACTGGATCCTCAACGCCGGGGTGGCGGGGAGCTTCTTGGACGTGCCCATCGGCACGATCCTGGTGGCCGACGCCTTTTTGCAGCACGACGTGGACACCTCCCCCATCGGGGACCCGGTGGGCTATGTATCCACAGTGAACACCCTGCGCTTCCCCGCCGTCAGCGAGCCGGTCTGCCGCTGCCTCAGCGCGCTGGGGATCCCCCACATCACCGGCACGGTGGCCACCGGGGACGCCTTTATGGTCCGGGGGGAGCGCTCGGACTGGATCGCGCGCACCTTCTCCCCCACCCTCTGTGAGATGGAGGGGGGCGCGGTGGCCCAGGTGTGCCTGCGCAACGGCGTGGCCTTCTCCGCCATGAAGTCCGTGTCGGACCGGCTGTGCAGCGAGAACAGCCCGGCGGAGTACTTTAGCTTTGCCGAGGCCATGGAGCGCCTCAACGAGGCGGTGCTGCCGGTGGCCCGGATGCTGCGGGACGCCAAGAGCGCCGTGATCAATACAACAGGAACAGGGGAGGAGTAAGGATGGAACGCATCGCCAGCTTTCAGGTGGACCACAACAAGCTCCAGCCGGGGCTCTATCTCTCCCGGCGGGACGGGGATATTACCACCTTTGACCTGCGGTTTAAGAAGCCCAACACCGGGGACCTGCTGACCAACGCGGAGCTGCACTCGGTGGAGCACATCATCGCCACCCTCCTGCGCAACAGTCAGGAGAAGGACGCGGTGATCTACTTTGGCCCCATGGGCTGCCAGACCGGGTTCTACTTCCTCTTTGACAGCCGCCGCCTCTCCGACGAGGGGGCCATCGCCCTGCTGCAGTCGGTCTTTGCTGCCGGCGCGGACTTTGACGGCCCCATGCCCGGCAAGAGCGCCGCCGAGTGCGGCAACTACCGCAACCTCAGCCTGGAGGCGGCCCGGGCCCAGTGCGCCTTCTACCGGGATCTGATCCAAGACTGGACGGCGGAGAAGCTGGCCTACTGAGGGGCGGCTGCGCCTGTTTGAGATGGTCCCATGCGGAATTTCCAAAAAAATTCCCCCGCCGGTGCAACCGGCGGGGCATTTTTTGTATCTTGTAGGGTGAAGGGATCCCCGGGAGGTGAGAGCGATTGAACAGTGAGGAGCTGATTGGACTGCTGGAGGGGCGCTCAGAGCAGGCGCTGTCCGAGCTGGACCGGACCTACGGCGCCTACTGCCGGACCATCGCCCGCAACATTCTGCGCAGCGATGAGGACGCGGAGGAGTGCGTCAGCGACGCCTACCTGTCCGTGTGGAACGCCATCCCGCCGGCAAAGCCCACCTCCTTTAAGGCGTGGCTGGGCACCATCGTGCGCAACAGCGCCCTGCGGCGGCGGCGCAGCACCGCGGTGGCGGAGGCGCTGTGCGCGGAGCTGTCGGAGAGCCTGCCGGACGCCGCCTCAGTGTCCGCCAACTGCGAGGCCAAGGTTCTGGGGGAGGCCATCACCGCCTTCCTCCGACGCCAGAGCCCCCAGGTGCGCAGCGCCTTCCTCCGCCGGTACTGGTACTGCGACACCATCGAGGCGGTGGCGCTGCGGCTGGGCTGGAGCGTCAGCAAGACCAAGAGCACCCTATTTCGCACACGGAAAAAACTCAAGGACTATCTCATCAAGGAGGAATTGTGGCATGAGTAAGGAGAAACTGTGGGAGGCCATGGAGCATGTGGCCCCGGAGCTGATCGAGGAGGCGGACCGCCCCGTCACCGCCAAAAAGCGGCGGGGCAGGGTCCTTGTCATCGCCGCGGCGGCCTGCTTCCTGCTGGCGGTGGGCGTAGTGGCGGCGGACGCCCTGTTCGGGTTCCGCTTTCTGTCCGACGACCTGTTATATAGCGGAGGACATGATTACAGTTTTGAAGCAGACCTCACTAGGTTTCCTGATGAGCAATTCAGTGAGGAAGTGCAAAACATAATGGAAGCCTCCGATCCAGATCAGGACAGCTTTGTTTTTGATACATGGGATGAAGTCTTAGATTTTATCGGTGAGGATATTCCTCTAGCTCCCGAGAGCAGCGTCCTAGCGGACGCTACCAATACTGGTTTTCGCGTTTCTGTTTCTAAAAGCACTACCAACATTTCCACCATATATACTCTGGACGGATATGATATCATTTTCAGCGTCTACATCGGCGGAGAAGAATTGGACTATTTCCACGTCGGAAGCGTTTTTGCGGATGAGAACTTCAACACTCAGCGGATCGAGACATCTATCGGCAGCGGCGCTGGAGCCCTGATCCACCATGCTACCGATGAAGATTCCAACGGGCCCTGCACATCTTCTTTTCTCAGAGATGGCATCTACTACAGCATCTTCATCGCCGGCGCGTCCGACACTGCGCTGATGGAGGAGATCTTAGCGGACTTCTGATCCGGCAACATGCGATATCCCAGTTGGCTCAAAAAGAGGCACGATCGTTTCGATCGTGCCTCTTTTTTTCCTTGATGGGGGAAGCGGCGGCGTCTCACTCCTCCGCCGGAGGGGAGCTGACCTTCCGGGTGAGCATCTGGTGGAGTCCCACGTGCTTGAGGTCCCGGGGCTCAAAATGGATCAGGCGAAACACCGCCTGCATCACAAGGCCGTTGCAGACCAAGAAGATCAGCGTGCCAAGGCCCACGCTGCCTCCCAACAGCCACCCCGCCGCACACACCACCAGGGAGATGACGATAGACACCATGCCGATGGGCAGCCGCTTGAGCCGCTTGCCCACGCCGACCATCAACGCGTCCCGGGGGCCGCAGCCAAGGCAGGCGGACATGTACAGGTACTCCGAGTAGGACAGCACCACCAGCCCCGCCACCATCACCACAAGGCCCAGCCAGAAGTTTTCAATTACCGGCACTAAGTTCCAGCTGTCATAGAGGTCGTAGAAGGCTCCCACCAGCACCGCATCCAGGAGGGTCCCCACCCCGATGGGCTCCCGCAGCAGCAGGTCGGTGGCCACCACCAGGAAGCTGACGATGATAGACATCTGCCCATAGGTCACCGGAATGTAGTTGGTCAGGCCAAGGGTAAATACGTTCCAGGGGGACTGGCCGATGTCAGCCTTGATGGTGAGGTAGTTGCCGAAGGCGTAGATGGCGAGGCCCACACTGGCCAGCAGAACGCGCCGGAGCAGCTTAGGCAGGGGGATGGTCAGGTGCATGGCGAATCTCCTTTAGGTTGCTTTCATTATTATATATGTATGCTTTTCCTCTCCGCCGGGAGTCCGGCGGGGGAGAGGCTCATTCCTTGGGCTGTTCGGCCCCCTCACGCTCCGTGCGGGCCACCATCTGGTGGAGGCCTATATGGGTCAGGTTTCGGGGCTCAAAGCGGGCCAGCTGAAACACCGCCTGCATGACAAAACCGTTTCCAAGGGCGAACCACAGCGTGCCGAGGCCCACGCTGCCGCCGATGAGCCATCCGACGGCGCAGGCAGCCGTCTGGATCAGGATTTCCACCGCACCGATGGGCAGCTGCCGCAGCCGCTTGCCCACCCCCACCGTCAGCGCAGCCCGGGGACCGCAGCTGAACTGGGCGGGCATATACACCAGCTGTCCCAAGGCCAGGAAGGCCATACCCACAGTCATCAGCACAAAGCCGACCCACACATTTTCCATCACCGGCACCAGATCGAGGTACAAAAATAGATCCAAAAGGGGGCCCACCATGGCTGCGTCCATCAATGTGGCAAGACCGATGGGCTCGCCCAGAAGCACGTCGGTGACCACGATCATCACGCTGACCAGCATGGTGGACACGCCGTAGGACAGGGGCAGGTGGAGGCTGATCCCTTGGCAGAGCACATTCCACGGCGCCTGGCCGATGTTGGCCTGTACCGTCAGATAGTTGCCGAAGGCGAAGATCACCATGCCGAGGGCGGTGCGCAGAAAGCGGCGCAGCAGTTCCCGGGGCGGTATGGTCAGATGCATGGAAAGCCCCCTCCCCTCCCATTTCTCTTATCCTCCAATATACGCTATTGCCGCACACTTGACAAGCGGGGAATAGAGATTTTTTCAAAAAACTCTACGCTCCATAGGGTGAGAGCGCGCCCTTCTCACCGCCGTATTGCTCCTGCTGCGCCGGGACAGCCGGCGGCGGGGCGGACTCCTCCTACATCTCCGAGACGGGCACGCCTACGGTTTGCTCCATGGGTGTCCGGGGGGAATTCAACCATATAGAGCGGGAGTACGCCCTTGTGGAGACCCTCTATGAGCGCACAAAGCTCTTGGCCGCTGTGGTGCTCCGGATCGACGAGTTTACCCCCTGACCTGGCGCTCTCCCTTTTGTTGCCAGCAGCCCCGTCGGTCTATAAAAGCCGGCGGGGTGCTGTTTTTCGCATTTCCCGATCAAATGTCCGGAAAACTTTCAAAAAAAGGTTGACATTTCTGGTGGGTGTTGGTATACTTGATAAGCCGCTTTGAATGGGTCGAAGTGCGTCCTTTGCTGGGTGCCACCTACGAGAGCGAGCCCGTAATGAAGGAGTTGAAAGATATGCATGCAATCATCGTGACCGGCGGCAAGCAGTATAAGGTGACCGAAGGGGACACCCTGTTCATCGAAAAGCTGCCTGTGGAGGCCGGCGACAAGGTCGTTTTCGACCAGGTGCTCGCCATCCTTGACGGCGAGAAGGCCACCTTCGGGACCCCCGCCGTCTCCGGCGCCACTGTGGAGGCCAACACCGTGAAGAACGGCAAGGGCAAGAAGATCCGCATCTTCAAGTACAATCCCAAGAAGGGCTACCGCAAGCGCCAGGGTCATCGTCAGCCTTACACCAAGGTTGAGATTACCAAGATCAACGCGTAAGGGATGACCACAGTAACCTTCCATACGGAGGGCAGCCGGATTACCGGCTTTGAGGCGAAGGGACACAGCGGCTACGCCGCGGCGGGGGAGGACATTGTCTGTGCCGCCGTCACCAGCGCGGTGCGGCTGGCGGAGTGCACCCTCAACGACGTGCTGGGCCTCTGCGCCAGCGTGAAGGTCCATGAGAAGACCGCCGCCATTACCCTGCGGCTTCCCGGTGGCATGGCCCCGGGGGCGGAGAGCACCTGTCAGGCGCTTTTGACGGGGATGATGGTCTACCTCACCTCTTTGCATGAGGAGTATCCCGATTTTATCGAAGTGCTGGAGGCATAAGCCTCCTGATCTTACAGAAAGGATGGCAGAAAAACATGATTCGTATTGGTTTGCAGTTTTTCGCCCACAAAAAGGGCGTTGGTTCCACCAAGAACGGCCGCGACAGCGAGTCCAAGCGCCTTGGGCCCAAGCGTGCCGACGGGCAGCATGTGCTGGCCGGCAACATCCTGGTTCGCCAGCGAGGCACCCACATTCACCCCGGCGTGAACGTCGGCAAGGGCAGCGACGACACCCTGTTTGCCAAGACCAACGGTGTGGTCCGCTTTGAGCGCCTTGGCCGGGACCGCAAGCAGGTCTCCGTCTACGAGGCCTAAGCTTTTTCGGCGTCGACGCCCCCAAGTCCTCTCTCAAGGACTTGGGGGCGTTTTTTGTTTTTGGAGAGCCGTTTTTGGAAAGATATGCCCCATTGGCGGCACGGGGCGAAACACGGGGAGAGAAAATTCTCAAAAGATTTTCTCCTGCGGTTGTACATATCGAAGCAGAGAGGGAGGCATTGTGCCGTGAAAAAATGCGTGGTACAATAGCCGCAGATCAGTGGGCGGCAGAGAGGAATGAAAGGGGAACTATGATGCTTGATAGAATACCGGACACAGAGCAGATGACCGCTTTGGTCGGAAAATCTCTCTATACAGTATGGGAGCAGTTGTGTTCACGCATTGAAGAAACCTATGATATGGACTGCCAGTGGAATCCGGGCGGTAAGGCGTGGATCTATGAGTATAAGTACCGGCGGGGCGGCAAAACTCTGTGCGCGTTATACGCGAGGGGGAACTGCATCGGGTTCATGGTGATCTTAGGGGGGGCTGAGCGGTTAAAATTTGAAGCGGATCGAGAACGCTACACAGAGGAAGTGCAAAAAGTTTACGACGAAGCGCAAACGTATCACGATGGGAAATGGCTGATGTTCGAGCCAACAGACACGTCCCTGTTTGACGATTTTATGGGACTGCTGCGTATCAAAAGACGGCCGAACAGAAAATGAGCTGCTTGCCGGGCAAGCAGCAAAACAGAAAATACCGCCAGGGACAAGCTTTTCACTTTGTCCTTGGCAGCATTTTGTGCTGTCTCCTTGGCGCTGTGTCATCTTGCACCCCGCGTCTGCACGCCCTCAGAGTTGCACCCCGCTACGCCGCGGGGCTGGGGGCGTGGCTGTGCGGCGGCGCAGGCAGCGCCTGCTGCGACAGCGGGCGGAAAGCGGAAATGCCCCGCCGTAAGGCGGGGCATTGTGGCTTACTTCTTGCAGAGGGCGGCGGTGTCCATGGCGATCACCAGCTCCTCGTTGGTGGGGATGACGAACACCTTCACCTTGGAGTCGTCGGTGGAGATAAGAGCCTCCTTGCCCCGGGTATTGTTCTTCTCCTTATCGAGCTTGATGCCCATATACTCCAAGCCCGTGCAGATCCGCTCCCGCATCTCCTTGGAGTTTTCGCCCAAACCGGCAGTGAATACAACCGCATCCATGCCGCCCATAATGGTGGCATAGGCGCCGATATACTTTCTCACCTCATAGGAGAATTTTTCCAGAGCCAGTTCTGCCCGCTCATTGCCGGCAGCGGCCGCCTCGTCCAGATCGCGGAAGTCGCTGCTGACGCCGGAGATGCCCAGCACGCCGGACTTCTTGTTGAGGATGGTCAGCATCTCCTTGATGTCGTAGCCGTAGCGGCCCATGAGGTACTCCAGAATGGTGGCATCCACATCGCCGGAGCGGGTACCCATGGGGAAGCCGGCCAAGGGCCCAAGGCCCATGGAGGTATCCATGCACTTGCCGTCCTGCACAGCGGCCAGAGAGGAGCCGTTGCCCAGGTGGCAGGTGATTACCCGGCTGTGGGCGGGATTGCCCAGCAGGTCGATGGCCCGGGCAGACACATAGCGGTGGGAGGTGCCGTGGAAGCCATAGCGGCGGACATCGTCCTTCTCATAGTACTCGTAGGGAATGGCGTATATGTAGGCCTTGGGGGGCATGGTCATGTGGAAAGCGGTATCAAATACGGCCACCTGAGGGGTGTTGGGCATGATCTTCTGGCAGGCCTCGATGCCCATGAGGTTGGCGGGGTTGTGGAGGGGGCCCAGAGGGATGCACTTCTTAATGGCCTCGATGCACTTGTCGTCGATGACGCAGCTCTCGGTGAAAGCGGCGCCGCCGTGGAGGACACGGTGGCCCACTGCGGCGATCTCATCAGTGGAGGAGATCACGCCCTTCTCAGGGTCCACCATGATGTCCAGAACGGACTGGATGGCCTCATTGTGGGTGGGCATGGGGATGTCCATCTTCACATCCTCCCGGCCGGGGACCTTGTGGGTCAGGCGGCCGTCGATGCCGATGCGCTCGCACAGACCCTTTGCGAACACCTCGCCGCCCTCAGATTCCATAAACTGATACTTCAGGGAGGAACTGCCGGCGTTGATCACCAGAATTTTCATGACTTACCATTCTCCTTGCACTTTGTTATTGTTTTGTTATTTTTCGTTTCCAGTCTGACTCTTGCAATTTACAGACCGGGCAGGTAAAATACAGACATGGATATTGTAGACTATTTTTCCCCAAGAAACAACTACTATTTTAGAAAAAGTTTGTCAAATCTTTCAATGTGCGGAGGAGGAGCGGTCCCATGACGGCTGTGGCGGGGGTGATTGCGGAGTACAACCCCTTCCATCTCGGACATGCTTACCAGCTCTCCGCCATTCGCCGGGTACTGGGGGCGGACTGCCGGATTGTGGCGGTGATGAGCGGCAATTTTGTCCAGCGGGGCGAATGCGCCATTCTCCGCAAGCACGCCCGGGCGGAGGCCGCCGTCCGCGCCGGAGCGGATCTGGTGCTGGAGCTGCCGGCCCCCTATGCCATGGCCGCCGCGGAGACCTTCGCAAGGGGCGGCACAGCCGTCCTTGCCGCCGCCGGGGTGGTGACCCACCTGTGCTTTGGCAGCGAATGCGGGGATATTGCCCCGCTCAGACAGGCGGCGGACTGCATGGACAGCGAGGCGTACCACGCCGGACTGCGCCGCTTTTTGGAGGAGGGCATGACCTTCGCGGCCGCCCGGCAGGCGGCTGCCCGGGAATTGATCGGCGGGGCGGCGGAGTGCCTCTCCTATCCCAACAACAACCTGGGCGTGGAGTACCTGCGGGCCCTCCGGGCCACAGATGGCGGAATGGAACCCATGACGGTTCTGCGCCAAGGGGCCGGCCATGACAGCCGGGAGACGGGCGAGTACCCCTCCGCCTCCCTGATCCGGCAGCGGATGCTGGCGGGGGAGCCCTGGCGGGAGATGGTGCCGCCGGAGACGGCGGCCGTGGCGGAGCGGGAGATAGCCGCCGGCTCTGCCCCCGCGTCCCTTGAGATGGGGGAACGGGCGATTTTGGCGGTGCTGCGGACGATGGGAGAGGCGGAATTTCTCCCCTATGACGGCGGCGGCGAGGGCCTGTACCGCCGGTTTTACCGGGCGGTACAGACGGGAACCACTTTGGAAGAAGTTTTGTTCCTCGCTAAGACCAAGCGCTACCCCCTTGCCCGGCTGCGGCGGATGGCGATTGCGGCTTATCTGCATTTGGCACCGCCGCCGGAGCGCCTGCCCTACCTGCGCCTGCTGGCCGCCAATGAGCGGGGCTGCGCTCTGCTGCGGGAAATGAAAGAGAAGGCGGCTGTGCCCATTGTGACAAAGCCGGCGGATGTTAAAAAGGCGGGGCAAGAGGCAGAGAAACTTTTGGCGGCAGAGGCACGCTGTACGGCGCTGTATACCCTCTGCTGCCCGGCAGAGGGTCCTGCCGCAGCAGACAGCGAATACACAACTGACCCGATCATCCTGCGAAAGGAGTGAAAAAGGATATGAAATGCTGGCTGGCCATTATCTTAGCCATGAGCCTGTGTCTGCCCATGGCGGCCTGCGCTGTGAACCAGCCTGTTGAGGAGGAGCCGCCCGTAGAAGAGAATACGGACACACCGGCCTACAACTTTGTAACGGAGACGACCTCCGATAAGTATTCCGACGAGGAGGGAAATCTGATGGCGTCCTACAGCTATCAGGTGATCCGTATGAAGACGGCGGAGAATGCCCCAGAGGAGGTCGTCAAGATGGCGGAGGTGCTCAATGAGGGAATGGATGCCCTGCTGGAGGAGTGCCTTGCCATGGGAAACGAGCTGGGAGACTGGGCTGCCTATGATGAGAATATTCGGGAGAGCGGAGCCTACTACACTGATGAGCTGACGGTCTCCTGGGAGATCGTGGGCAGCATCCTCAGCATCAGCTATGACCGCTACTCCTTCACTGGCGGCAGCCACTCTAATGTGGATTACAGCAGTTATCTGTTCGACTTAGAGCGGGGGAATTTCCTCGATCCCACGGAACTGGCCGATGATCCGGAGCTTCTGCGGGCTACCGTGACGGACCTGCTCTTGGATCAAATCGCTGGAGAAGGCCTTGAGGAGATGTATTTTGAGGGATATGTCAGCACAGTGAGCCAATGGAACAGCTATTGTGTTCGCCTGAGCGAGACGGAGATGACGGTGGTCTTCTCCCCCTATGTGCTGGGAGCCTACGCCTTGGGTGAGCAGACCTTTACCATCTCCTATGATGAAATGATGGAAGCCCTGGGAGAGGGCGGCCGGGCGAAGCTGGGACTCTCCGATACATAGCGTAAACCGGAAAGAAACAGAGCCGCACTGCCAAGCAGAAGCTTGCAGTGCGGCCTTTTTTGCGCCCATTGGCGGATGCCCTTACCATGGGCGGATTTTGGTGGCGTTAGCGTAGAGGACGCCGGCCTCAGGTACCGTCCCGTAGACGTCGAAGAGCTCCTCCACCGTGACAAAGACATATCCCTCCGCCTGCAGGGCGTCGATGATCCGCAGGGCTGCGTCCACACTGGTGCGGTAGAAGTCGTGGAGCAGCACGATGTCGCCGGGCTGTATGGAGTCCAGGACGGCCTTGGTCACCTTGTCGGCATCCAGGAGCTTCCAGTCCTCCGGGTCAAGACTCCAGTAGATCATGGGGGTTTTGATGAGACCGGCGCGCTGGGTGTCCACCTGTCCGTAGGGGGGACGCAGCCAGTAGCTGCCCTCCCCGAGAAGGTCGGTGAGGAGGACCTCGGTCTTTTGAATCTCCTCAATAATGGTGTTGTCCGCCGCGGTGGCCAGCCGGGTGTGGCTGTAGGTGTGACTGCCCACCTGATGGCCCTCAGCCGCCATGCGGAGCACCAGGTCCTCGTTGCCGGGGATCTGCTCTCCGATGAGGAAAAAGGTGGCGCTGGCGCCCCTCTCTTGAAGCCCGTCCAGCAGCACCGAGGTGGTGTCGGAGCGGGGACCGTCGTCAAAGGTGAGAGCCACGTATTTGGTTTCATCCACCGGAAGCTCCACCTCCGCGGTGGTCTCCCGGACGGCCGGCGTGCAGGCGGAGAGGAAAAAGAGAGCGCAGAGAAGAAGAGGAAAGAGCCGTCGTTTCATTGTCATCACCAGAGCATAGTTTGCGGTGACGGAGTGGGAATTATGCCTTGTAGCCGGCGGCGGAGCGGAACAAACTATATCAAAAATGAAATTACATATTGCACATATTGCAAATATAGGGGTGATTTGTTATATTTTGGAATAATAAATGATGTGGGGTGGTATGGATGAATGAGATCCAAAAGTACCGGGCGGTGGTGCTGATCGACCTCGCCGTACTCTTTCTGCTGTGGGTACTCACCTATGTACTTGACCGCTTGGGACTTTTCAGTGAGCTCTATGGTTATGTGGTATACGCGCTGACGGGGCTGACGGCCTTGAGCTACTGCTATGCGCTGCTCCGCTATTGCCGCTGTCCCCACTGCAAAAAGCATCTCCCTTTCCGCGGGGCTCTTACGATAAAGTACTGTCCTGAATGCGGAAAGCTCCTGCTGGGGGAGGGGACGGAGGCACCGCCTGACGAAACAGAAAATCCCCGCGCCGGTTAGGCGCGGGGATTCCTTTGTTTTTGCCTGCTATTCAATGCTGATAATATAGTAGTAGACGGGCTGTCCGCCGGGGAGGAGGGAGAGCTCGGCCTCCGGGCAGGCGGAGGAGAAGATCTCCTCGGCCTGGGCAGCCTGTTCCTCCGTCACGTCCTCCCCGTAGAACACGGTGAGGAATTCCGCGTTCATGGAAGCGGCCTCCTCCGCCAGCTGCTTGAGCAGAACGGTAATGTCCCGGTCGGTGCCAAAGAGCTTGCCGGCAAGAAGGGCCAGATAGTCCCCCTCCTGAATGGCGAAGCCGTCAAAATCGCTGTCCCGGGCAGCGTAGGTGATCTGGGCGGTGGCCACCGACTCGATAGAGGCGGTCATGGCCTGAAAGATCTCCTCAGGCTCCGCCTCCAGGTCTACGTTCATCATAGCGGTGATCCCCTGGGGGATGGTGGCGGTGGGTACCACAATGACCTCCTTGCCCTCTGCCAGCCCCACACACTGCTGGGCGGCCATGATAATATTCTTGTTGTTGGGCAGGACAAACACCACCTCGGCGGGGGTGCGGTTGATTTCGTTGAGGATGCACTCAGTGGAGGGGTTCATGGTCTGCCCGCCGGAGATGATGCCGTCCACCCCCAAATCCCGGAACACCGCGGCAATGCCGTCGCCGGCGCAGACAGAGAGGAAGCCGTAGCGCTTTTGGGGAGAAGCAGGCATAGAGGAATTTTCCAATTCCTGCTCAATGGCATCTAAATCGTCTGTGCTCTGGGCCTGCCGGCCGGCGGCCAGATCCTCCGCCTGGGTGCGCATATTCTCGATTTTGGCCAGCTCCAGAGTTCCGTACTTCTGGGCCTCGGTCAGAGCGCTGCCGGGGATATCGGTATGGACATGGACCTTAAAGGCCTCGTCATCCTCGCCGATGACCAGGCTGTCGCCGATGCTGCTGAGATAGGCCCGCAGAGGCTCCAGCGGCTTGTTGGTGGTCTTGCGGACGATGAAAACGGTGTCGAAGGTAAAGGTGATATCCTCCTCGCTCAAAGCGGCGAAGTCCGCCTTTTCCGCTGCGCTCTCTTCAGAGATCTCCGGCATCGCCTCGCCCCGCAGGGCGGAGAGCATGCCCTCTAAAATGACAAGATAGCCCTTTCCGCCAGCATCCACCACGTTGGCCTTCTTTAAGACCGGGTTCATCTCCGTGGTCTGGGGCAGCACCTCACAGCCCGTTTTCAGCGCTTCGTCTAAGACGTGCTCGATGCAGTTGTCCTCCGCCGCGGCCTCTACCGCCCGCTTGGCAGCCAGACGGGCCACAGTGAGCACAGTCCCCTCGGCGGGCTTCATTACTGCGCCGTAGGCGGCGCCGACACCCTCCTGCATAGCGGCGGCAAAGGTTTTGCCGTCGGCGACTGTGCAGCCCTTGAGCCCCTTGGACAGCCCACGGAAGAGGAGGGAGAGAATGACGCCGGAGTTGCCCCGGGCACCTCGCAGCAGGGCTGAGGCGCAGATGTTGGCGGCCTGCTCCACTGTCTCGGGGGCGGCCTTGCGCAGCTCGGCGGCAGCGGTGGCCATGGTCATGGACATATTGGTCCCCGTGTCGCCGTCGGGCACGGGAAATACGTTGAGGTCATTGATCTTCTGCTTCTGCAGGGTGACAGCAGCGGTACCGTGGAGGACCATCTGCTTGAATACAATACCATCAATGGTAGATTTCATCGCGTTTTGCTCCTCCCCAGCTTACCATACAATAGAGTCCACGCAGACGTCTACATTTTTGACCTCCGCGCCGGTGTATTGATTGACCTTGTAGCGCACCTCGCTCATAATGGAGCGGCAGGCGGCGGTAATGTTGACGCCGTGCTCCACAATAATGTGCAGGCGGATGGAGAGCGTCTCGTCCTCGTTATAGGTTACCTGAACGCCCTTGCTCATGGCCTCCTTGCGCAGTAGGTGCACCAGTCCATCGGTCATGGAGCGGAAGGCCATGCCCTTGACGCCGAAGCAGTTGGTGGCGGCGTTGCCGGTGATGTTGGCTACAACGCTGCTGCTGATGCTGATGGTACCCTTATCGGTGTTCATCTTGATCATAAACAACATCCTTTCCTCGGATTAGAACTTCGTGGACTTGCAAATTCTCAGCGAAACCATGCTGAGCGGTGTATGCGAAGTCTTTGCGCAGACGAGGCTGCTGGGCCTCGTGTGCTTTATGCTGTGCCGCCCTTCGGACGGCGCGGGCCGGCTCCGCCGCGGGGAAGGGCCCTGAAAGGGAACAGAGAAAATCTGGCTTTTGGCATACTTAATATGTATTATACACGAAAGCACCAGAGATAACAAGGGGGAAAAGTATGAGAAAAGAAGGGGAGTTTTCTGCCGGAAAAGTATTGAAAAAGCAGCCGCTTTGCCCTACAATAGTAAATAGGCAAAATTTCGTCAAATTTCGCGCCGCCGGAGGGGGCGGCATGGGGGAATGGGTACGGAAAAGAAGGGGCCGCTGCTGGTGCTGCTCAGCTATGTGATCTGGGGTGCTCTGCCCATGTTTTGGAAGCTATTGCAGGGGGTGGAGCCCTTTTATCTGCTGGCCAGCCGTATCGTCTGGAGCATGGTGTTCCTTGGCGTTCTGATTGCCCTGACCGGCCGGGGCGGTATGCTGCGGGAGGTCCTGTGCAGCCGCCATCAGATGGGCCGGCTGCTGCTGTCGGGGCTGTTTATCACTGCCAACTGGGGCGTATTTGTGATCTTGGTTAACAGCAACCGCATTTTGGAGAACAGCCTTGGCAACTATATGGTGCCCCTCTTCTCCATTGTGCTGGGCTTCTGCATCTTCCGGGAGCGGCTGGAGCCGCTGCAGTGGGGCGCTGTGGCCCTGGCAGCCGTCGGCGTGGTCATCGTGGTGGCCCACTACCACCGGGTCCCATGGCTGGCGCTGATCGCCGGGATCACCTTCCCGGCCTATTCCGCCGTAAAAAAGTCCGTCCACTGCGACGGGATCGTGTCTGTATTCTGTGAGACGCTGTGGATGCTGGTACCGGCGCTGGGCTATCTCATCTGGGCGGAGAGCCAGGGGCGGGGCGCCATAGGGAACCTCAGCGGCTGGGAGCTGTTGCTGCTGCCGCTGTCCGGCGTGGCCACCTCTGTGCCGCTGTGGATCTTCTCTAAGGGGATGAACTACGGCACGCCCATGACGGTGGCGGGCATGATTATGTTCGTCTCCCCCACTATGCAGTTTGTGGAGGGGCTTTTGATCTACCGCGAGGCCTTTGACCCGGTATACGGGGTGCTGTTCGGCTTTGTGTGGACCGGCATTATTTTGTTCTTCATCTGTACGATCCGGCAGCACCGGCGCTTCTTCGCCCACTCGCCCCATGGACATAACGGAGACAACCGGGCATAATAGGAGGAGAGCTGCGATGTATTTGGAATCTGACGCCCGGCTGCTGCTGCCGGTCTGCTTTGCCTTGGTGATGGCCCTCGCCTTGGGGGCGCTGCTGCTCCTCTACCGAAAAAGCCGCCGGAAGGAGCTGCTGTGGTTTGCCGGACAGCTGGTGTTCCTGTGCGGGGCTTTCATCTTTTTTTACCGGTGTGTCCAGAACCTCCCCGATTCGGCGGAGATGCACTATTTTTACACAGAGACCCAGAGTCTGACCATCGCCATGGCGGGGATCTGCTGGGCGGTGAGCATGGGGCTGATGGTCGTGGGAATTGTCCGGCTGCTGCGGCGGCCGTAAGGAGGAAGCTATGCGTGTGATTACGGGAACGGCCCGGGGCCGGCGGCTGAAGGAACTCAGCGGCCGGGAGACCCGCCCCACCACCGACCGGGTGAAGGAGGGGCTGTTCAATATTATTCAGTTTGATATCGAGGGACGGCGGGTGCTGGACCTGTTCGCCGGCACGGGACAGCTGGGCATCGAGGCCCTCAGCCGGGGGGCGTCGGAGGCGGTTTTTGTGGACTGCCGGAAGGACGCGGCAAAGTTGGTGGAGGAGAACCTCCGCCTGACAGAGCTGCACGGCCGTGCCCGGGTGGTCTGCGGCGACGCCCTGTCCTATCTGTCCTCTGTCCGGGAGAAGTTCGACATCGTTTTTTTGGATCCCCCCTATGGCACGGGCCTTTTGGAGCAGGCCATGGAGCGGACGATGGGGTTTGACATTCTCCGCGGGCATGGTATAATCATCTGTGAAAGTGCCGCGGATGCGCCCTTGCAGGAGGCGGTGCCGCCTTACACCCTCCACCGGACCTACCGCTACGGAAAGATCCGGCTGGCCCTCTACCGCCGGGAAGGGGGCGAGGAACGGTGAGAACCGCTGTGTGTCCTGGGAGCTTCGACCCCATCACCCTCGGCCACCTGGACGTGATTGAACGCTCGGCCGCCCTCTTTGACCGGGTCATCGTCTGCGTGCTGGTCAACGGGGGGAAGGATACCGGTATGTTCCCCGCGGAGCGCCGGCTGGAGTTTGTCCGGCTGGCCACGGAGCATCTGCCCAACGTGGAGGCGGCCCGGTGGGACGGCCTGCTGGCGGATTTTGCCCAGCGGGAGGGGGCCTGCGCCCTGGTCAAGGGGGTGCGCTGCGGCTCCGATTTCGATTGGGAGTACCAGATGGCCTGCATCAACCGGGGGCTGCTCCCGGGTCTTGAGACGGTGCTGCTGCCGGCCTCGGCGCAGTATGTGTACTTCAGCTCTACCATGGCCAGAGAGATGATCAAATATGGGCAGGATCTCACGCAATATCTGCCCGCGCCGGTGGCGCAGATACTGAGGAAAGGGAAGGATTAACCATGGCAAGTGATGTGCTGCATTTGATTGATATGCTCTATGAGATGATCGACGAGGCGAAGGGCTCCGCCTTCAGCAGTGATAAGTGCGTTGTATCCCGCAACGAGGTGCTGGATATGCTGGGGGAGATTCGGGCTCAGCTGCCTACGGAACTGCAGAAGGCCCAGCAGCTGATTCGGGCCCGGGATGAGTATGTGGAGGCCGCCAAGCGGGAGGCAGACAATATCCGCCGCAAGGCCGAGCTGGACGCCAAGACCATTGTGTCCGAAAGCCGGATCACTCAGGAGGCCCGTGAGAAGGGCCACGATATTCTCCGCCGGGCAGAGGAACGGGCCCAGAGCATGCTGCAGGTGACCAATGAGTATACAGAGGACGCCCTGCGCCGCACGGAGGAGGCTATCCAGATGGCCCTCACGGAGATGCAGGAGTCCCGGGCCAAGTACCGCGCCGCCTCCAACGAGCGGCTGCAGGAAATCCGCCGCCGTATGGAGGAGGACAACAGCAGCCGCTGAGAGATCTTTCCCTGTCAGGACATCAGAATAAGAATAAGAAAAGCGCTGGGGCACTTTGGTGCCCCAGCGCTTTTTTGAAGAGCCATCGGCACTGCCGGTGGCCTTTTTGCTTTTATTACACAAACGCCTGTTGGGATTGTCCTTGTGGGGGCGCTGCATTTATAGAAGGCGAGCACGGCGGCATGCAGCGGTGCCGTTTGTCCGGGTGATTAAAAAATCGGCAGATGTTACAAAAAAATGACAAAATTTACACAAGAATGACAAAATACCTTGTTGGATAGCGGTTGCTTACCTCGAAGCTGCCTGTATCTTGTGGTAGTAATCCGAAAAACATCTATATCTTGTGCTGGCGGGTGTGTCCTAAAATGGAAAAAATATTAGAACATACGTTTTATATTCAAAAAACTGAGGTTTTCAGAGAAAATCTGTCACTATTTCAGAGAAAAGGTACAAAATTTCTTCTTGCAATTTACATAATCAGCGGGTATACTAAAAAAGTCAAGTGGTGGAAAGTGGTGGGAAGTAGTGAAAAATCCCACAAATGACCACAAGAGGAAAGGCAGGTGGGGAAGACATGATCGGCCAATATCAGCACAGCATCGATGCCAAGGGCCGCCTGTTCATCCCCGCCAAGTTCCGGGAGGAGCTGGGAGAGACCTTCTACGTCACCATCGGCCTGGACGGCTGCCTTTCCGTCTATTCAGATGTGAAGTGGGCGGCGCTGACGGAGAAGTTCGAGGCGCTGCCGATTTCTAAGGCCCGGTCCATGCGGGCCCTCTTTGCCAACGCCGCCAAGTGTGAGCCCGACGCCCAGGGCCGGATCCTGGTCCCCGCTAAGCTGCGCCAGTACGCCGCCCTGGAGAAGGACGTGGTGATCACCGGCGCCTCCAAGTGCGTGGAGCTGTGGAATCCGGAGCGCTGGAACGCCATCGAGAGCGTGGGCCTCGACCCGGACAACCTTGCCGCGGCTATGGAGGAGCTGGAGTTCTGATATGGACAGGGACTACGGACATAAGCCGGTGCTGCTGCAGGAGTGCATGGACGGCCTGCAGGTCCGGCCGGATGGCATCTACGTGGACGGCACACTGGGCCGGGGGGGGCACTCCCTCGCCATTGTGCAGCGGCTGACCACCGGAAGGCTGATCGCCCTGGACCGGGATGAGACCGCCATCGCGGCGGCCCGGGAGCGGCTGGCAGCTTTCTCCCACCGGGTGACGCTGGTCCACAGCAATTTCAGCCGCCTCGCGGAGGTCCTAAGGGACCTTGATGTTCCGGCGGTGGACGGGATGCTTTTTGATTTGGGCGTGTCCTCCCCCCAGCTGGATGAAGCCGGACGGGGCTTCAGCTATATGCAGGACGCGCCGCTGGATATGCGCATGGACGCCTCAGCCCCCCTCACTGCGCGGGAGATCGTCAACACCTACAGCGAGGAGGAGCTGCGGCGGATTTTATACACCTACGGCGAGGAGCGCTACGCTCCGCGCATTGCCCGCGCCATTGTGGAGCGGCGGCGGGAGCGGCCGATTGCGACCACGCTGGAGCTGGTGGAGCTGATCAAGGGCGCCATGCCCGCCGCGGCGCTGCGGGAAAAGCAGCACCCGGCCAAGCGGAGCTTTCAGGCCATCCGCATCGCGGTCAACGGCGAGCTGGACGAGCTCCCCCCTATGTTAGAGGCGGCGGCCCAGTGCCTGCGCAGCGGCGGACGGCTGGCGGTGATTACCTTCCACAGCCTGGAGGACCGCATTGTCAAGCAGGAGCTGCGCCGGCTCTCTACCGGGTGCACCTGCCCGCCGGAGTTTCCGGTGTGCGTATGCGGGAAAAAGCCCAAGATGACCTTGATCAACCGGAAGCCTATTACCGCCTCTGAGGAGGAGCTTCAGGAGAACCCCCGCGCCCGCAGCGCCAAGCTGCGCGTGGCGGAGCGGACGGAATATTGACCGAAAAGGATTTATTGGATCTACTAAGGAAGAGAGGATGGAGGAATTTATGGCAAGTGCTGCTGCCCGTAAAAAGTACAATACCCCCGGCGTTGTCAACGGCTCGCTGGCCTACGACTTTGACAGCCTCGAGCGGCAGCTTGAGCGCACCGGCCGCATGGGGCGTGTGCTCTATGCCCTTCCTATGGAGGAGACGGCGGCGGACGTCATCGCCCGGGCCCATGAGAGCACCAAGGCGAAGGTCCGTCCCGCCCAGCACCTCTCTCCCGTGATGGCCGTCGGCTTTGCCGCGGTGGCGGTGATGATGGTGCTGATGGTCATGTGCTATGTGGAGCTGACGACCATCTCCAACCATGTAGTCAGCATGCGCGCCGAGGCGGAGACCCTGCAGACCCAGCAGGTGACGCTGATGACCAAGTATGAACAGGCCTTCGACCTGACCAGCGTAAAGGAGGCCGCCCTTGCCGCCGGCATGAGCATGCCCAGCGACAGCCAAATTTACTACATTGATCTCTCTGAGCCGGACAACGCGGAGGTCTACGAGGAGGAAGCCAGCGGCGCAGGGGAAGTCCTTCAGGAAATTGGCGATGGGATCAGCGCGGCAGTGGAATATTTCCGGTAGGGAAGGATATATTTGTTTTGTGTGAGCTGCGTGGGGAGTAAGAGGAGTGCCTCTTACTCCTTGCGCGCTATTTCTCGGTAACTGTTGTTTTCTACTACCCCAAGGAGGAATGTGTTTTGACCAAAATGCCCAAGAGAAAAGAGGAAAATGCCCGCCGGGCCAGCCAGACCATTCAGCGCAGAACCGTCATCTTCGCCGCAGTGTTTGTGGTGGCGGCCTTCACGGCGCTGTTTATGCAGCTGTACCATCTGCAGATTACCGAGCACGAGTCCCTGCAGGGGCGTGCGGTGAACCAGCAGACCCTGAGCACCACTATCTCCGCTTCCCGGGGCACCATCTACGACCGCTCAGGGAATATTCTGGCCATTTCCGCCAGCGCGGAGACGGTGTTTATCTCCCCTTTGGAGATCGCTGAACGTGCCGCGGCGGAGGATGAAAAGACGGGCGATGACGCCACCTATCTCAAGGGACAATATAAAGAATATGTGGCCCGTGGGCTGGCCCGCATTTTGGACCTGGATGAAGAATGGATTTTAGAATTGATGGAGAAGACCTACTCCCAATATGAGATCCTGGCCAAGAAGGTGGAGCAGGAGGTGGCCGACGAGGTCCGCCGCTTCATCAACGGGGAGATTGACGACGAGGGGAATGAGATCATCCCCACCGACGACGCCGGCCGGCCCCTGGCAGAGGAGGACTGGGCGGCCAACCGCGTCTCCCTCCGGGGCATCTACCTCTCCGCCGACTCCAAGCGCTACTACCCCTATTCCACCCTTGCCGCCCATGTGATCGGCTTTGTCAACGCGGAGAATACCGGAGCCTACGGCATCGAGGCGCTGTATGACAGCGAGCTGCAGGGCACTACCGGGCTGACCATCTCTGCGAAGGATGTCAACGGTCAGACCCTCCTTTACCAGTACGAGCAGTATTACGATGCGGAGAACGGCAATGACCTGGTGCTGACCATCGACACGGTTATTCAGTCCTACTTGGAACGGGGACTGGAGGAGGCTGTGGCCAAGTACGGCGTGAAAAACGGCGCCACCGGCATCGTCATGGATGTGAACACCGGGGCGCTGCTGGCCATCGCCTCCCTGCCCAACTACGACCTCAACAACTACAGCGAGATTTACGACAGCCTCCTCCAGCAGCAGCTGTCCTTAGCAGACGAAGAGTCCTACTCGGACACTCTCTCGGAGCTGCAGTATAAGCAGTGGCGCAACAAGGCCATCAACGATACCTACGAGCCGGGGTCCACCTATAAAATCCTGACCTTGGCTGCGGCTTTGGAGGAAGGGGTGGTGACCAAAAACTCCTCCTTCACCTGCAACGGCTCTGTGACGATCAATAACCACCGGATCTACTGCAGCAACCACTCCGGGCACGGTACCCAGGACCTGACCACCGCCACGGGAAACTCCTGCAACCCCGCCTTTATCAGTATGGGGCTGAGCATCGGGGCGGATACTTACTATGACTACATGGAGGCCTTTGGGCTTTTTGATCAGACCGGTGTGGACCTCCAAGGCGAGGGGGAGAGCATCTTCGCCAGCCGGGAGACCTTTACCAGCGCCGATATCTATCTGGCCTGCTACGCCTTCGGCCAGACCTTCAATGTAACGCCCTTGCAGCTGATTACCGCCCAGGCGGCCTGCGTCAACGGCGGCTACCTCTATACGCCCTATGTGGTGGAGCAGGTGAAGGACAGCAACGGCAACATCATCGCCCAGCACGACGCCACGCCGGTGCGCCAGGTCATCAGCGAGGAGACCTCCGCCACGGTCCGGGAGATTTTGGAGTATGTGGTTTCCAACGGTACCGGCCGAAACGGTCAGGTGGCCGGCTACCGCATCGGCGGCAAGACCGGTACCGCCGACAAGACCGGCACCCAGACCGACGACAATCCCCGCGGCGACGTGGTGGTCTCCTTCCTGTGCTTTGCCCCCGCTGACGACCCCCAGATCATCATGCTGCTGACCCTCGACACCCCCAGCCGTGACACCGGCACCTATGTCTCCGGCGGCCAGATGGTGGCCCCTACGGCCAGCGCCATTATGGCCGATATCCTGCCCTATTTGGGAATTGATCCGGAGTACACCGCCGAGGAGGTGGTGGGCGCCGACGCCACCGTGCCCAATGTGGTGGGCCTGAGCGAGGAGGAGGCCGCGGCCCGTCTGAAGGAGTACGGCTTTGAAAACTACCGCACGGTGGGCGACGGGGAGACCGTCACCGACCAGACGCCATTAGGCGGCGCCATTGTGCCGGCCAACGCGGAGATCATCCTCTATATGGGGACGGAGAAGTCCGCTGAACCGTGCACGGTGCCCAATGTGGTGGGCCTCAGCGCATCGGCGGCCAACAAAGCGCTGACAGAGGCCGGGCTCATTATGAAGGTGTCCGGTGCCACCAACCAGAGCAGCAGCACGGTGGTGGCCATCAGCCAAGGGACCGCTGAGGGAACCCTTGTAGAGGCCGGCACAGTGGTGGAGGTCCGCTTTGGCGACACCTCCGTGCGGGATTAGGAGAAAATAGAGAACAGCTTCGCAGTTTTTGCAAGGTATTCGGCATAATAAGCGGTTTATAGGGCGAAAAGATATACTATACTCTTTTTGAACGCCCTGCCAATGGAGTGTATGGGCGGAATAAGCGAAAGAGGAAAAAAGGATGAAACTATCCCAACTGCTGCGCGATGTGGCTGTGGCGGCCGCCACGGCGGACCTGAATATGGAGATCGGCGATATCAGCTATGACTCCCGCTGTACGAAGAAGGGGGACCTCTTTGTGGCCATGGCGGGCTTTGCCACAGATGGGCACCGCTATATCCCTATGGCTGTGGAGCGAGGGGCGGTCTGCGTGCTCTGTGAGCAGAAGCCCGAGATTGACGTGCCCTATGTGCAGGTGGCGGACAGCCGGCTGGCGCTGGCCCAGGTGAGCGCCGCCTACTTCGGCTACCCGGCGGAGAAGATGACCCTCGTGGGGGTCACCGGCACCAATGGAAAGACTACCACCACCTACCTCCTCAAGGATGTGCTGGAGCATGCGGCCGGGGCCAAGGTGGGGCTGATCGGTACCAACCAGAATATGATCGGCGCTGAGGTCCTCCATACGGAGCGCACCACTCCGGAGTCCTATGAGCTGCAAAAGCTCTTCCGGGAGATGGCGGACGCCGGGTGCACCCATGTGGTGATGGAGGTCTCCTCCCACGCCCTCGTTCTTGAGCGGGTGGGCGGCATCCGCTTTGCGGTGGGCATCTTCACCAATCTGACCCAGGACCATTTGGATTTCCACGGCACCATGGAGGCCTACTGTGACGCCAAGGCCCTGCTGTTCCGGCGCTGCGACGTGGGCATCTACAATGCGGATGACCCGTGGTCCGGCCGGCTGATGGAGGGCGCCTCCTGCCGGAAAGTGTCTATTGGGGAACACCAGGCCGACCTGCGGGCGGAGCATATTGTCCTCAGCGCCGAGGGCATCGCCTTTGACGCGGTGGAGTACGGAAAAAGTACGCCCATCCATGTTGCCATCCCCGGGGGATTTATGGTATATAATACACTTGGTGTCTTGGCTGCGGCGGAGGCCCTTGGCGTCTCCCTCGCCGACAGTGCGCAGGTGCTCAGCCATACCGCCCATGTGAAGGGGCGGCTGGAGGTGGTGCCTACCGACGGGGACTACACCATCCTCATCGACTACGCCCACACCCCCGACGCCTTGGAGAATGTGCTGCGGGCGGTGCAGGGCTTTGCCAAGGGCAGGGTGGTGGCGGTGTTTGGCTGCGGCGGCGACCGGGACCGGACCAAGCGGCCCAAAATGGGGAAGATTGCCGCCGACAACGCCGACTTTGTGATCGTGACCTCTGATAATCCCCGGACCGAGGCACCTATGGCCATTATCGAGGATATCCTTCCGGGCCTGGCGGACAGCAAAACGCCCCATGTGACGGTGGAGAACCGGGTGGAGGCCATCCGCTACGCCATTGACCACGCCCAGAGCGGGGATGTCATCGTCCTTGCCGGCAAGGGCCATGAGGACTACCAGGAGATCAACCACGTCAAGCACCACCTGGATGAGCGGGAAGTGGTGGCAGAGTACCTGGCAGCACGGAAAAAATAACGCGCCGGGAGTCCGGCGTACGAGTGTTTTGCCGGCAGGCAAAAGCTCGAAATGGCCCGGCTCTGCCGGGACATTTAAGTGAAATAAGGGGTCCCCGCGAAATCAAAGATTT
>CAJFUI010000002.1 GCA_904420145.1 uncultured Oscillospiraceae bacterium | reverse complement strand
TACAACTCAAAAACAGCAAAGAACGGCATAGCCGTTTGGCTATACCGTCCCTTGCTTCAATGTTTTCTTAATTCACCGCCCCATTTGGGCGGCAGTTAAAATAGTTGCCAATACAATTAGACCTTGGAAAATAATAAGAGGGTATCTGGTGCCTTTCAGTTACAACCTGCAGCCGCTTGGCAAGGAAAACGTTCCTTTGCTGATGGAGGATTTCCCTCTGCATAAAGTACAGCCCATGCTGCAAAGCATGGGCTGTACGTGGGACCGCCGACTGGCTCAGAAATCGCCTAAGCCCATATCGTCGCCCAGCCCCAGGTCGTCGTCGGTAATCTCCTCATCGGGCTCCTCCGTAACGACCGGGATAAACTCGGACAGATAGGCCTCTTCAGGCAGCCCGGCCAGGTAGGCGGGGAGGTTGATCACGGGACCATCCATACTGTAGGGAAGGTCGATGGTGTAGACCGTAGGCTCCCCTTCATCGCCGCCCTTCTCCTGCGTGACGATCAGGGTAATTGTGATTTTTTGGCCGATCTGTGTGGCCGAGCCGCGCTCATTGTCATAAAGCCGCGCAATGGCATCGCCGTCAGCATTGTCACCAAGGTAGATTTCGACTTTATAGGGGGCGTCATAAGTCTTGCCTTCATAATCCAAGGATTTATTGTCGAAGTATACCGTATGTCCCCGACCGATGACCATCATAACGCCGCCGATTGCCGCCAGAATCAGGATCAAAAGGCCAAGGAAAATGAAATTGCGCTTTTTCATTTGGCACTTGCCTCCTCTTCCCGCTGCGCCAAAGCCAGCAGATGGCTGGTCTGGCTCTTGGCTCTGCGCTTACGCGCCTCATACATGATCAAAGCCACCGTGATGACGCCGTAAGAGACAAAGGTGCGGAAATACTCGCCGATCATGGAGTCGCCAGTGACGGCGGTACCGGCAGCAGGGGCCATAATAAACATCATGTGGAACAGAAGAACGCCAAGGAAAGCATTGCCGATAGAGGCCTTCTCCACCGAGGCGCCGCCCACCAGCAGCGCCGCAATGCTGAAGGTGCCGATCTGGGTATGCGCGCTGTAGGTGGGGAAATTGCCGAGATTCTGCAGGTAGATAATCATGCCGAAGCCAGCCAGCACGGTGGACATGACAATGGCGATGATGCGGGTACGGTCCACGTTGATACCGGCGTTGCGGGCCACTTCCATATCCTGGGCCACCGCCCGCATGTCCTGGCCCAGCTTTGTGCGGCGGAACCAGATAATGACTACGCAGAGCAAACCGATGATGAGAAGCGTGAGCACCGGAATCTTGACGCCCATCACATTGACGGCCAGCAGGTTATCCAGATACTGCCGCATGTTCAGCAGACTGACGGTATTGCGGATGCCGTAACCCCGGGGCAGCTTCAGAGTGTCATGAATAATAGGGATGATGGGCCCCATCATGAAGAGCACGATCAGCTGATACACACCGGTCATGAAAAAGGCGATGATATAGCTGGTGATCATCTCACGGCCCTTGGCCTTGTTCAGCAGGTTGCCGCAGAAGATGCCGAACAGAATGGAGATGGGAATGGAGACGATCATGGCCAAAATGATGCCGGGAATCCCCCAGATCTGCCAGTCAGACACCAAAATCAGGCCGATCTGGCCGGCCATGGCGCCCAGCGTCATGGCGAAGTTCATGCCCATGCCCGCCATAACAGGGATGAGCAGGCTGAGGACTAAGAAGGTATTGCGGCCCAGACGGGTGACCAGCTCGTTGAGCAGGTAGGTCGGAGAATAGCCCGACATGGGGAAGCAGATGATGCAGATGACGATAAACATGACGGGGACGATGTTGTCCTGCAGCAGTCTGCCCAAGTTGAATTTTCCGCGTTGATGTTTCTTCATCTTGAGCCCTCCATCTTTCTGGTCAGCGCATAGAGGATCATACCGTTGGAGATGATCATGCGCACGACCTCGCTGATGTCCATGTGGATCATGGCGGTTACCACAGTAGGCGTCAGGGTTACAATGCTCTGATAGAGAATGGTACCAATAATAACGTTAGGAATCGACGCTTTGTTCACAGCGGCGCCGCCGATGAGAATCGCAGACACCGTGGGCAGCGTCATGTTGTTGGGCGCCATATACAGCTGCATAAAGCCAAACCCCTGCTGATAGACCAGAATGCCCACCGCGCCCAGCCAGGTGGACATGATTACCGACAGCAGGCGCATCCGGTCCACGTTGATGCCGGCGGCCTTGGCAAACAGCGGGTTGGAGCCCACCGCGGTCATGGCCGTGCCGGTCTTGGAGCGGAAGAAGGCCCACACCCCCAGGGCCAGCAGGGCAAAGAAGAGAATGGTGCCGGTGGGGAAATACAGGCCGTTTTCCGGATCGATGGGGATGGCCAGGAAGTTGGCCAGCGCCTTGTCATAAAAGCCCGACAGCGAGATGGTGGTACGCAGGCCCTCGCCGGACAGGCCCCACACCATGGTGGGCTCCGTATAGGGCAGCAGCAGCCACATCATGCACATAAACGCAATAGCAGACAGGCCCACATAGGTGGCGATCATCATTTCGCCGCCCTTGATCTTATTCAGCAGCCAGCCATAGCCGCCGCCCGCCAGAAGGGCGAAGGGGGTGGCCAGCAGGATCGCTACGAAGAAACTGGAAACCCCAGTGCAGCCCAGCTGGATGGACAGTGTGCCGCCCAGCAGGCCGGCAAGAATGCCCAGAGGGATGCCGAAGTTCAGGCTGCAGCCGGAGTGGATCATAGGGACCATGGCCAGCACCAATACGGCGTTCCAGCTGAAACGGTTGATTACATTGCCGATTTGCATCGTCAGATCGGCGCCCACAAAGGGCGCCATGATGAACAGCAGCAGGACAAACCCGGCGATAATGGTCCGGGGCAGCCCAAATCTTGCCGCAAAGCTGAAGCGCGCCATCAGATCTCTGTTTTCTAACGTTTTCTCCATGTCTGTTCTGTCCATGACGTCCTCCTTATATCACTTGACTGACCATCAGAGCGCCGAAAGCCTCGGAGGACTCGCTGGCCGGCAGAATTCCGGCAATCTTGCCTCCCGATACAATGGCGATCCGGTCGCAGGTCTGGCGCAGCTCCTCCAGCTCAGAGGAGATGACCACTACGGTGACGCCGTATTCCCGGTTGAATCGCTTCAGAGCCTCCAGAACCAGAGCTTTGGCGCCTACGTCAATGCCGCGGGTAGGTTCAGAAACAAACAGGAACCTCGGCTCCAGGGCAAAGGCCTTAGCCAGGCATACCTTCTGCTGATTTCCGCCGGAGAGCTCCTTAGCCTTCTGCTTGGAGCCGGTGCACTTGATCTGCAGTTCATCGATATACTTGTTGGTCACGGCGCGGATGGCCCGCTCATCTCGCCAGGAGAACAGACCGCCCAAATATTTTTTCAAAAATTTATCTTGGATCTGCATGGCGGAGAACGCCACGTTCCACTCCAGCGACTCGTCCAGCAGCAGGCCGACGCCCCGGCGGTCCTCAGAAACGAAAGCCAGCGACGCGCTCAGGCACTCTCTGGGGCTGTTCAGGGGGATGGGCTTTCCATCAAATTCCACGGTTCCACCCGCCTCATACAGGCCCATAATGCCATTAGGAATGCCCAGCTTGCCCTGACCCGCCAGACCGCCGATGCCAAGGATTTCTCCCTCCTTGATATCCAAGTCGACATCGCGCACGACCTCTCCGGGCATATCCACCCAGAGCTTCCGGATAGACATGATGGCCCGGGCGTCGGGGAGCTCCCGCGCCTCGGCAGCGGCGGCGGACGCTACGTCCCGCCCCACCATCCATCTGGTGATCTCCGGCACGTCGAGCTCTTTGGCCGGGCTCTCCTTGACCACATAGCCATCCCGCATGATGACGACCTTGTCGCAGACGGACAGAATTTCCTGAAGACGGTGGGTGATGAAGATAACCGAAATCCCATGGGCCGCCATATTCCGGATGGACTGCAGCAAGGCCTCGGCCTCTTTTTCGGTCAGGACCGCGGTGGGCTCGTCCAAAATCAGTAGCTTCAGGTTCTCCTTGCTCAGCTCACGGGCAATCTCAGTGAACTGCTTGTGTCCCACAGGCATATCATTGATCACCATGTCTCCGCTGATTTTGACCCCCATTTTGTCGATGGCCTTGGCGGAGCGTTCGGCGATTTCTTTATAATCCAAGGTGTTCAGCCTGGGACCGAAGACCTCAGAGACGATGCTCTTTTTGGTGGGTTCACGGTTGAGCAGGATGTTTTCCGCAGCGGTAAAGCCGGGGATCAAAGAAAATTCCTGGTGGACCATGCCGATCCCCGCGGCCAGCGCGTCGAAGGGATCAGAGAACTTGACCACCTGCCCGTCAATCAGGACCTCACCCTCATAACCTCCGGTCTCTCTGATTACATCCATACCAAAGAGGATTTTCATCAGCGTGCTCTTGCCGGCGCCATTTTCCCCTACAAGGCCCAAAACTTCGCCCGAGCGCAGAGTGAGGTTGATGTCGGTCAGAACCTGATTGCCGAAAAAGTCCTTCTTGATATTTCGCATTTCCAACAATGGAGCGTTGTTGTTTTCCATAGTGTATCTTACCTCTCTCCCTTTCTAAAAACAGCAGGGAGAGTTCCTCCCCCTGCTGTTTTGAATGAACTGTTGGAGAAATATCTTAGGCGGTGGTGAAGTACTCCTCGGGAACCTCCACGCTGGTAGAGCCCATGTAGTAACCGGGATCGCCCATAATATAGGTGTCCTGATAAACCAAGAAGATGTTGTCAGACTTCACGCCGGTAGTAGCATTGGTGTAGCCGGAGCCGTTCCACTCTGCACCGGGGGAGAAGACCTCATAGGCCTTGGCGATGTCGTCCATATCGGTCAGCTCGCTCTCGCCATCGATGACGTTCATGGCGTGCTGCGCCAGACCGGCGGAGGTGGTGTAGCCGTAGGAGTAGGCCCAGGTGCCGAACCGGCCGGCGCCGCCGTTCTCCACCACAGCGTCCTCAACCTTGGCCAGGATGGCCTCAAAGTCGCCGGCCTCCTCGGTCAGATCCAGACCCAGGGCGCCGGGATAGCCCATCAGAGGGGAGGGCAGGTCGGCCTCGATAAAGTAGCCGCCGTACTCAAACAGCTGCTTGAGCAGGGGCTCGGTGTGGGCGTCGTTGGTGCAGAAGTAGGCGGCATTCTCGCCGTAAGTCTGGACCCACTCGGGCACCTTCTCTAAAATAAAGGCCTGCGCACCGGCGATACCCACATCGGAGGTGGGATCAGGGGCGGTCTCCTGATGGAAAGCGATGCCGAACTCCTGGCAGGCCTTCTCCATGACGGCCGCACGGCGGCTCATGGTCTCGTAGGCCATGTGGCGGGGGAAGGAGATGTGGACGAAGTCGGTGCAGCCCAGCTCGTGGGCGGTGCGGATGATCAGATAGCCGCGGGCAACAAAGTCGTTGTTGCAGACCAGGTCGGCGGCGGAGCTGATCTCAGGCAGGTCCTCGTGGGCCTCGCCGGCGATGCACAGGATGTCAGGACGGCGCTCCTTGACCTGACGGAAGGCCTCGGTGGTGCCGGGAACCGCTTGGTTGACGATGATGGCCTTGATATCGGGATCATCGGCCAGACCGGCGATCTTCTGAATGGTGGTCTCCACCTCATCGGTAAAGTTGTCGGGATAGGTGGCTAAGACAACACGGTCCTCGCCATACATGGCCTGAAACGCCTCGGCGC
Organism: uncultured Oscillospiraceae bacterium; assembly: GCA_904420145.1. Taxonomy (GTDB): domain Bacteria; phylum Bacillota; class Clostridia; order Oscillospirales; family Oscillospiraceae; genus CAJFPI01. Next base: position 5,212 of record CAJFUI010000002.1, on the reverse strand, counting down.
CGCGGCGGTCATCCTCAGACTGAGAGACGGTACCGGTGACGATGCCGATCTTGTAGGTGTCGCCAGCGGAGTCGGCGCCGTTGTCTCCGCTCTGGTTGCCGGAGGGAGACTCCGTGTTGTTTCCGCCGCAGGCGGTGAGCGCTAACAGCATAAGAGCCGCCAGCAAGATACTGATAATTCTTTTCATACTTACCTCCCAATTTTCATGAACCTAAAAAAAGGCGTACCACCATTTTATCAAGAGTTCCTATTTTGTCAATACTTGTTTACTGCTGAAGATAAGAAAATGGCGTATTTTGGGCAGCGAATCTGCCGCAAAAGATAAAAAATGATAAAAATAAGCGACGCTTTAATCATAAGATAGTTCCCTTAGCTGAAGATGGGGGTGACGGGTGATACGGAAGTATGGCATTGTGATATTGTCACGGAGGCATCTCTCAAAGCTGGTTATACTACACTCAGAACACTCAGAAATTTATCATAAGGAGGGACTCCCATGAGGTTGAAAAATAAGGTCGCGGTCATAACCGGAGGAAGCCGGGGGATCGGCTTTGCCACTGCGGATAAATTTTTGCAGGAGGGTGCCGCTGTCATCCTGACGGCAAGTTCCCAGGCATCTGCCGACAAGGCAGTTGCCAAACTGCTGCAAAAATACCCGGAGGCGGCGGTGGCAGGAATCAGCCCCGATCTCTCCAGCTTGGAATCTGTTCAAAAGGCATTCCGAAAGGTTATAGAAACGTATGGCTGCATAGATATTCTTGTGAACAACGCCGGCATATCCGAGAGCACTCCTTTTACCGAGTATACGGAAGAGACCTTCGATAAGGTTATGGATCTGAATGTCAAAGGCGTATTCACTGCCTCGCGGGCAGCCATTGAGTGTATGGTAGCCCGTGGCAAGGGGGTGATCCTTTCCACCTCCTCCATGGTCAGTATTTCCGGTCAGGCCAGCGGTTTTGCCTATCCTGCATCCAAGTTTGCCGTCAACGGGCTGACTGTATCCCTGGCCCGTGAGCTGGGGCCCAAGGGAATCCGGGTCAACGCAGTGGCGCCCGGCATTACGGAGACCGATATGATGAAGGCCGTCCCCAAAGAGGTCATCGAGCCCCTGATCAAGCAGATCCCCCTGAGGCGGCTGGGCCAGCCGGAGGACATCGCCAATGCATTTGTATTTCTGGCCTCGGATGAAGCATCCTATATCACCGGTGTAGTACTGAGCGTAGACGGTATGGCGAGAGCCTAAAACAAACAGGCAGGGCGGCTGACACACAGCCGCCCTGCCTGTTAGATTTTCCTGTTTTCCTTAAATGGGCGGGACGCAGTGAAGCACCGCCGGATCAGGCGCCTCCGGATAGAAACTCCTCGGCCATATGAACCGCTGTTGCTCCGTCTGCCGCTGCAGTTACCACTTGGCGAAGAGGCTTAGTCCGCACATCCCCCACAGCATAGACACCGGGTAGGCTGGTCCTTGTGGTCTCATCGGCTGCAACATAGCCGCTTTTATCCAGCTCCAGCTGGCCCCGTACCAATTCTGTGGCGGGCTTTCTGCCCACGCTGATAAAGACACCGTCACAGGGAATCTCTGTTTCCTCTCCTGTTTTGACATCCTTCAGCTTCACACCGGTCAACTTGCCTTCATGAAGCAATTCGGCCACAGTGCTGTTCCACCGGAATTCTAAGTTTTCCGCTTGCATCAGCGGCTCATGATAGACTTTGGTGGCCCGCAGTGTATCCCGGCGATGGACCAAAATCACCTGCTTTGCAATGCGGCTCAGCAGCAGTGCATCTGCAGCAGCGGAGTTTCCCCCGCCTACGACCACTACCGTTTTGCCCCTATAGCGCATCCCGTCGCAGGCTGCGCAGTAGGCAACACCCCGGCCGACCAGGGCATCCTCGTCTGCAATTCCCAGCTCTCGGGGATTGGCGCCGGTGGCAAGGACTACGGTTCTGGCATAGAAAGTCCCCTCGCTGGTCTCCAGCAGCTTAGGTACGGCGGAGAGATCCATGCGTTCCACCTGGGCGTATTCTGTCTTCGCACCAAAACGCTCCGCCTGCTGCTGCATTTTCTCTGCCAAAGTAATTCCGTCGATTCCCGCTTCAAAGCCGGGATAATTGTCTATCTCCTCCGTCAAAGCCATTTGCCCGCCGGCTGAGAGCTTTTCCAGAACGACAACGTCCAAACCGGCGCGGGCGGCGTAAAGTGCCGCAGTATAGCCGCCGGGGCCGCCGCCGACCACGATCATATCATAGACATGCATCTTATTCATAGATACCGCCTCCTTACCGCCCAAGGGCATCCTGAATGAATTGGCCGATCGCTGCCTTGGAGTCGGGATTGACGATAGAGTCCACAGCCGTTCCGTTCCGATACAGGACCAGAGTGGGGATCACTTCGATCTGCTCCGCTTCGGCCAGCGCAGCTTCCTCATCAATATTGATTTTCGCCGCTGTGAGCTGTCCGCCGTACTCCTCAGCAATCTTATCATAGGCCGGCCCGATCCGGCGGCAGTAGCCGCACCAGGGAGCCCAGAATTCCACCAAAACAGGCGTTCCTTCTTTCATCATCTGCTGAAATTGGACTTGATTGATATTGATAGCCGCCATGCTGGTCAGCTCCTTTCTTTTAGTTGGTTTTAGTATATCCCATTGCCCGCTGGTTTTCTGTGAGGACATCACACATGATAAGACAGCCTATAACTGAGGGGGAACTGCCGTTTTAGCGCAATAGGTTCTAAACACAGGGATTGTGCACCCCATGTCAACGAATCTATTGACAGAAAATTGTCCCTTCTTTATACTGAAGCCAGAAAAAGGGGGAGCTCTGGATGACCTTTCAAGATGTTTTTCCGATCTGGGATAAGCTGCAGCCGGATCAGCAAGAGCGGATGCTCAATGCCTTGGTTTTTCGCTTAGTAAAAAAAGGCACGATACTCCACAATGGAGATGCGGACTGCACCGGGCTGCTCTTGGTAAAATCCGGGCAGCTTCGGGCCTATATGCTCTCTGCGGAAGGCAGGGAGATCACCCTCTACCGCCTGTTCGACCGGGATCTCTGCTTGTTTTCCGCCTCTTGTATGATGCGCTCCATTCAATTTGAGGTGACCATTCAGGCAGAGAAGGACACGGAACTTTGGGTCATTCCCGCAGAGGTGTACCAGAGCATCATGGAGGAGTCTGCCCCGGTGGCAAATTACACCAACGAATTGATGGCCAGCCGATTCTCAGAGGTTATGTGGCTGATGGAGCAGGTCATGTGGAAGAGCATGGATAAACGGATAGCCGCCTTTCTTTTGGATGAGTCGGCTATTGAGGGGACGGCTGTGCTGAAGATCACCCACGAGACCATCGCCAATCATCTGGGCACCCACCGGGAGGTGGTTACACGGCTTCTTCGTTATTTCCAAAGCGAAGGCGCCGTCCAGCTTCGCCGGGGCTCCATTGAACTCACGGATCTGAATAAGCTCCGGGAAATCTCCGGATAATGGAAATCGGACGCCTGCGGAGCGTCCGATTTCACATATGGAAAAAGAGAAAGGGAAAGGAGCACTGCCTCAGAGCAGCGAGAGGATCTGGGCTTTGGGCCTTGCACCCAGGGCCTGATTGGTGACCTTACCGCCTTTGAATACCATGAGAGTGGGAATGCTCATGATCCGAAAGTTGGCGGCCAGGGCCGGTTCTTCATCTACATTGACCTTGCAGACTTTGATGTCGCTGCGCTCAGCGGCGATCTCCTCAAGGATGGGAGATACCATGCGGCAGGGACCGCACCAGGAGGCCCAGAAATCCACCAGAACGGGCTTGTCGGAGTGGAGCACTTCTTCTTCAAAATTGGCATTGGTAATATGGATAGCAGACATTTTAGTTCCTCCTTCGTAAAGGTTTTATGGTTTCCTTATCTTTATCATATACTGTTTTCCGGCGAAATTCCGTGATATGATCACCGAACGGTGCCGGCTTTTTTCTCCTTGGGGCTCTTGGCCTTGCAGATCAGCTGGGTCATAGTGCCCATAGGGCAGTAGACGCACCAGCTGCGGGGCTTGAACAGCACCATAGTAATGAGGCCCAGTACGGTGGAGGTCAGCATGACACTGTAAAAACCAAAGGCGAACTGCGCCACACCGGGGTGGAAGAGGGTGCCGCGGTAGGCCCAGTGCCATGGCAGCTTGAAGGTCCACAGCAGCGTGACCACCTGCCCTAAGTCCCGCGCCCCGGCAAACACCAGGTAGGTGTTCCACAGCATCAGGAAGAACATGGCGAAGAAAAAGATCAAAAAACCGTATCGAAAGGCTTTGCTCTTCATCCACTTGGGGATATCCTTTTTCCGCGACAGGCCAAAGCGCCCGCCCAGAAGTCCAAACAGCTGACCCCGGCCGCAGTAGCGGTTGCAGTACCCCTTTGTGCCCTTCGTGATGGAGATTATGAGGGGAATAAAGAAGCACAGCAGGCCCAGCCAGGCGAACAGGATATTGAAAAAGCCCAGTGCAAGATACGCAGCAGAGGCGATCCAGAGGTAGTCATACCAGCGCTTTTTCATACCTCCACCTCCCGGATCTCGATGACGCTGGCCGGGCACTCCTTGGCGCACTTGCCGCAGCCCACGCACTTCTCCGGCTTGATCTGCGCCATGACGCCCCGAACGATCTCAATGGCCTGAAGCGGGCAAACCTTGACACAGCAGCCGCAGGCCACGCAGGCCGATTGATCTACCACAGCTCTGCGCCGTTTCTTCACTGCAGTCATATAATACTACCTCCCTGCTTATTGAAATTATTGTATCATATGTGAAAGAACGGCTCTGTGATGAAATCACGCTGACCTTGATCTGGATATGTGCATAAGAGCAATAGAGGAAGCCCACAGCGCAAATCAGTTACTGGTAACCGGCTCTGTTTGCGATTTTGCCCCCCAAGTTATGATTTTTGATATCTGTTGCAGCCTCAAGCGCACCTGTAACCTCAAAGCAGCCCCGATTGTTGGGTCTAAAACTCGTCCAATGCGCGGGATATAGTGTTGTGTCTCTTGCGATGCACCGACATGCCGACTTCTGATTTCCTGATCAATCAAAAAGAAAACCCCCGGAAAACCGAAGTTTTCCGGGGATAAAAGAAGCTTTTTAACGCTTGCTGAACTGAGGCGCGCGACGGGCAGCCTTGAGGCCGTACTAAACTCCTTTGAGCGCCGATTTTCCTTGGTATTCCGGGCTTTTCCGGCT
>CAJFUI010000001.1 GCA_904420145.1 uncultured Oscillospiraceae bacterium | reverse complement strand
GCCCAGGCGTTGATCTCGTTGGTGCAGTTGTTGCAGTGGACCATGGCCACCGGCTTGCCGGTGGGGGTGGTCACCATGTCGATCTCGGGGTAAACCCTGCTGAGTGGCTTCTCCAGCACGATCATGGCAAACACCGAGGTGCCTGCGGATACGTTGCCCGTGCGCTTGGCGACAGCGTTGGTGGCCGCCATGCCGGTGCCCGCGTCCCCCTCGGGAGGCGCCACCGGGCAGCCTGGCTGCAGAACGCCGGTGGGGTCTAAGAGCTTTGCTCCCTCGGGGGTGAGAGAGCCTGCATCCGCCCCGGCGGGGAGCACCTGGGGAAGGATATCCCGCAGCTTCCACGGATAGCCCTTCTCCGCCACTAAGGCGTCAAAGGAGTCGATCATCTCTTGGTCGTAGTCGCAGGCAGTGCTGTCAATGGGGAACATGCCGCTGGCCTCCCCCACTCCAAGGACCCTGCGCCCGGTGAGCTGATAGTGGACATACCCAGCCAAGGTGGTCAGATAGGCGATGTCCTTCACATGCTCCTCCCCGTTGAGGATGGCCTGGTACAGGTGGGCGATGGACCAGCGCTGGGGGATGTTGAATTGAAAGCGCTCCGTCAGCGCCTCCGCCGCCTGGGCGGTGATGGTATTGCGCCAGGTGCGGAAGGGGGAGAGCAGCGCACCGCCGGCATCCAGAGGAATATAGCCGTGCATCATGGCGGAAAAGCCCATGGCGGCCACCCTCGTCAGCTTCTCGCCGCACTTGGCTTCCACATCGGAGCACAGCTTGGCATAGGCGTCCTGGAGGCCGGCCCACACATCCTCCATGTGGTAGGTCCATACGCCATTCTCATACCGGTTCTCCCATGCGTGGTCGCCGGAGGCGATGGGGGCGTGGTCGGGGCCGATCAGCACCGCCTTGATCCGGGTGGAGCCCAGCTCGATCCCAAGGACCGCCTGCCCGGACACAATGATCTCTCTCATTTCCATGACAGTTCCCCTCCCTTACTTGCTCTTGGCCTTGATTCTGGCGAAGATGCTCTGCAGAACGATGAAGAAGCACAGCAGAACAGCGGTCAAGATGTTGGGCCAGGAGGAGGCCAGCTTGCCGTTGGTCTGCACAATGGTGGTGATGGTGCCGTTGATGAGCACGCCGAAGAGGGTGCCGATCACGTTGCCCACACCGCCGGTAAGCAGCGTGCCGCCGATGACGGCGGAGGAGATGGCGTCCATCTCCATGCCGGTGGCCTGGGATACGCTGGCGGCCATGGTGTTCATGCAGTAGCAGATGCCGCCGATAGAGCAGAGGAAGGAGGAGAGCACATAGGCCTTCAGCTTGGTTTTCTTCACGTCCAGGCCCATCATAGCCGCGCTCTGCTCACTGCCGCCCACGGCGTACAGGGAGCGGCCAAACTTGGTGTAGCGCAGCACCAGGAAGATTACCACCAGCACCACCAGCGCGATGACCACGCCGATGCCGATATAGGGCATGATCACATTTCCCTCCCGGTTGACGGTGCCGCCGAAGGGCAGGTAGATCCGGAAGTTGGCCAGATCGTAGAAGAGCTGGTTTACCTCGGCGGTAATGGAGAGCTGGTTGGTGGAGATCACCGCCGTCATGCCCCGGGCAAAGAACATGCCCGCCATGGTGACGATGAAGGGCTGAATCTGCAGGTAGCCCACGCAGTAGCCCTGTACCAGACCGAAGACTACGCCGATGATCAGCACCAGCGCAATCATCGCCGGGGCGCTCATGCCCCACTCGCTCATGCCGTAGGCCAGCAGCATGCAGTCCAGTGCCACCAGAGAGCCCACGGAGATGTCGATACCGCCGGTAAGCATGACGCAGGTCATGCCGCAGGCCACGCAGATCAGGCCCGCATTGGTGCGGAACAGGTTCAGGAAGGTCTGGAGATTGGTGAAGCCCCGGCTGCTGTAGACCACGCAGCCGGCGGCGTACAGCACCACAAAGAGGACAATGGTAATGAGCAGCAGCACGGTGTTGCTGTTCATATTCTTTTTCTGCTTCAGTGCGTTTGCCGGTTTCATACGCTGGCTACCTCCTTTTGGACAGACGCCTTGGCCGCCTTGCGCTTTTTCATCCACGCCTTCAGAGGCGGCGCCTGGATGACCACGATGACAATGACGATAATGGCCTTGAATACCGGGGCCTGGGCCGAGGTAACGCCCAGGTTATACATGGTGGTGGTAATGGCCTGAATGGTGTAGGCGCCGATGATGGAGCCGGCCAGATTAAACTTACCGCCGGCGAGGCTGTTGCCGCCCAGGGCCACCGCCAGAATGGCGTCCAGCTCCATGTCCAGACCGATGTTGTTGGAGTCGGCGCTGGTGATGCGGGAGGAGGCCACAATACCGGCGATGCCCGCGCACAGGCCGCACAGGAGATAGCAGCAGAAGATAATCTTCTGGGAGTTGAGGCCCGCGATGCGGCTGGCCTTCTTGTTGATGCCAACAGACTGGATGTACATGCCCAGGGCGGTCTTCTTCAGCACAATGGAGGTCACCGCCACGCAGACCGCCGCAATGATGATGGGGGTGGGGATGGGCCCCAGGTAGCCGCCGAAGACGCCGAACTCGGGCACACGGATGTAGACAATCAGGTTGTTGCACAGCAGCAGTCCGATGGCCCGGCCCGCAGACCAGAGGATCAGCGTGGCCACCATGGGCTGTATGTTCAGATAGGATACCAGCGCGCCGTTGAAGGCGCCGCAGAGGCAGCCCATCAGCAGAGCGCCCAGCAGGCCCACGATCATGGGCGTGGCAAACTCCTCGGCACTGGAGACAGAGGAGACGCCGAAGCCTGCAATCAGCATGCAGCAGAAGGAGGCGCACAGGCTCATCACCGAGCCCACGGAGATATCCGTACCGCCGGAGGCGGAGACCACAAGGGTCATGCCGATGGCGAGGATGGCCACCTCGCTGCCGCGGTTGAGGATGTTGATGATACGGCCGTTGAGCAGATCGTTTTGGATGTAGATCCGGAAGAAGTCATAAAACGCCCGGTCGTGGGCCACATCGTAGACTACGTTGACGCACAGCACCAGCAGCACGCACACAATAGGCAGAAACAGCTGCTGCTGGGTCAGCTTTTTCAGTTTATTTTTCATCGCTCGCACCTCCAGCAATAGCGGCCATGACCCGCTCCTGGGTCAGCTCGCCGTCCAGCTCGCCCACCTTGGCGCCGTCCCGCAGCACCGCCATGCGGTTGCAGGTACGGAGCATTTCCTCGATTTCAGAGGAGATGAACATGATGCTCTTGCCCTCTGCCGCCAGCTGAACAATCAGTTTTTGAATTTCGGTCTTGGTGCCTACGTCGATTCCGCGGGTGGGCTCGTCCAGAATCAGGAAATCCGGGTCGGTGGCCAGCCACCGGGCCAAAATGGCCTTTTGCTGGTTGCCGCCGGAGAGCTGCTTGATGGGGGTCTCCCGGCTGGCGGTCTTGATCTGCAGCAGGTCGATGTAGTAGTCGGCGATTTCCTCCTGCTTGGCCCGGGGCAGCTGTTTGAACATGCCCCGCTTAGCCTGAAGGGCCAGAATGATGTTCTCCCGAACGGACAGGTCGCCGATGATGCCCTCGGCCTTGCGGTCGTCGGGCAGCAGGCCCATACCCAGGTTCATCGCATCGATGGGCTGATTGATCTTGACCTCCTTGCCGGCCACCTTCAGAGTGCCGGTCTGGGCCTTGTCGGCGCCGTAGATGGCCCTGGCCAGCTCGCTGCGGCCGGAGCCGAGGAGGCCGGTGAGGCCGATCACCTCGCCCTTGTGGATGTCCAGGTCGAAGGGCTTGATGGTGCCCCTGTGGCTCAGCCCCCGGGCGGAGATCTCCAGCGGCGCGTCGGCGTCGTAGGTGAAGCCCTCAGGCTTGATGGAGGCCAGATCGTCGAAGTCCTTGCCCATCATGGCGGCCACCAGCTTCACTCTCGGCAGCTCTGCCACCGGGTACTCGCCCACCAGGGTGCCGTTGCGCAGCACGGTGATCCGGTCGCACACGGCGTACACCTGCTCCAGGAAATGGGTGACGAAGACAATGCCCACGCCCTGCTCCTTCAGCTGGCGCATCATCCGGAAGAGCTTTTCCACCTCGCTGTCGTCCAAGGAGGAGGTGGGTTCGTCGAGAATCAGCACCTTGCAGTCCATATCCACGGCCCGGGCGATGGCGATCATCTGCTGAATGGCCAAGGAATAGTTCTCCAGATTTTGTGTTACGTCCACCTTAATGTCCAGACGCTTCACCAGCTCGTCGGCCTTCTTGTTCATGGCCCGGCGGTCAATGGTATGGAGAGGAGTCATGGGCTCCCGGCCGATGAACAAATTTTCCGCCACGCTCAGGTTGGGGCAAAGGTTGACCTCTTGGTATACGGTAGAGATGCCTGCTTTCTGGGCGTCCAGTGTGGAGCGGTTTTTAACCGGACCTTCCACACCGTCCACCCGGATCTCGCCGGCCTCAAAGTCGTTGATACCGGTGAGGCATTTGATCAAAGTGGACTTGCCGGCGCCGTTCTCTCCCATGAGAGCGTGAACCTCGCCCTTGCGCAGGGTAAAATCCACGTGGTCCAGCGCCTTGACACCGGGGAATGTCATGCAGATTCCCCGCATTGTCAGCACAATGTTGTCTTCCATGTATCGTCACCTCTGTCAAAAATCGGAAATTTCAGAAAAAGGGGAGGACCCCTGCTTGTTGTACTGGGGTCCTCCCATAGGGGGTCCTTATAAAGGCCTCCACGCAGTAGGGGAGGAGGGATTAGTAGGGACGGGCGTCCAGAACCTCCTGGGTCACGTGGATGACGGGCTGCACCTCGCCGTTGACAGTGATCTCAGTGACGTTGTCCTCAGCGACGAACCAAGACTCGGTGACGTAGATCTCCTTTTCGGGGGTCTCACCGTTCTCCATCATCTGGATCAGCTCGGCAACCGTGGGAGCGGCCATGGGGTTGCACTCGAAGTTGGCGTTGATCTTGCCCTGCATCACCATCTCCACATAGGGCTTGTTGGCGTCGAAGGAGACGAGAATCACATCGCCGCCCACACCGTAAGTAACGCCAGCGTTGTCCATGGCGGTCATGGCGCCGGAGGCCTCATTGTCGTTCTGGCAGATCACCACGTTGAACTGGCCGGCATAGCTCTGGCAGTAGGACTCCATAACCTCCTGGCCGCCGGCCTCGGTGAAGTCGCCGGACTGGGAGTCAAGGATGGTCCAGCCCTCGCGGTCGGCGATCTCCTTGAAGCCGTCGGTACGGCCGATGGTGGCGGAGGCGCCCACGCTGCCCTCGATCACCAGAATGTTCAGCTCCTCGATGCCCTTGTCCTCGGCGTAGGCCTTCAGCCACTCGCCGCAGGCCTGACCTTCAACAAGGAAGTCGGAGCCAACCCAAGAGACATACTTATCGGAGTCGTCCACGGTACGGTCGATGATAAACACAGGAATGCCGGCCTCCTCGCACTCGGTCAGAACGGCATCCCAACCGGTGGAGACGATGGGGTCGATGATAATGTAGTCCATGCCCTGCTGGATGAAGTTGCGGACGGCGGCGATCTGGTTGGCGGAGTCGTTGTCGCTGTCCACGAAGCTCAGGTCGTAGCCGTTCTCCTCAGAAAAGACCTCGTAAGCGGAGTTGGTGGAGGCGGCGCGCCAGTCGGACTCGTGGCCAACCTGAGCGAAGCCCACGCGGATGAGCTCGCCGTCGGAGCTGCCGGTGTTGTCGGAGCTGCCGGTATTGCCGGTGTTACCGGTGTTGGTGTTGTTGCCGGTCGTGTTGCCGGAGTTGCCGCCGCAAGCCACCAGAGCGAAAGCCATGGATAATGCGAGAATCAAAGCAAGGAACTTTTTCATTTTGATTTCTCCAATCTTGATTTGATTTGAGCCGTGCCGCTCGTCCCCCTGTCCGGACCAGGAAGCCGGTCGGTTAACTTGTTTGGAAGTATACCGCAAATTATTTTCTGCGTCAATAATTTGTATGGCACAACTTTCAAATTCGTATGCATAAACAATACAAATTTACGAGAACTTCAAAAAGCAAAGGGCTGATTTTTACAATAAGAGAAATTTAGGTTATATATTTTTTGAAAAATTAAAATTTTATTAAATAAATAAGCAAAAAATATTTGTATTTATTTTTGGGAAAGATGCAAAAATAATGTTGTGATTTTGCACAATGAGTAGGAGCTTGCTCAAAATTTTGGTACGAATATGGCGGAATTGATACATTTTTCACAATTTTGCCCCTGTTTTGTTGCGGCGCTGCACCGCTGCACGGCCGCAAGTTATCCGGTATAAATAAAAACGCCTCTTGCTTCTTGCGTACAAATAGGCTATAATGCTTACAGACAAATTTTGCAGGTCTCATTTGGCTGGCTTGCTGGATAGGAGAGATCGTTGCCTATGCCGCCCAAATACCAAAAAATCGCAGATGAGCTGCGTATCCATATAGAAGCGGGCAAATACCGCAGCAGCAGTACGCTGCCCACGGAGTTCTCGATTGCCCAGGAGTATCAGGTCAGCCGCCAGACGGTGCGTCAGGCCCTGTCCCTGCTGGCAAAGGATGGGCTGATTGAGAAGCGCCAGGGCAGCGGCTCCCACATTCTGAGCCACGAGCCGCCTCAGCCGGAGGTCCCCCACCGTACGGTGGCTGTGATCACGACCTACATCAGCGACTACATTTTTCCCACTGTGCTGCGGGAGGCGGAGGACGTCTTTTCCCAGCACAACTGTACGCCCTCCCTCTTTGCCACCCAGAACCAGGTGTCTAATGAACGGAAGGTGCTGAAAAATCTGCTGCAGATGCCGGTGGACGGGATTTTGGTGGAGGGGACCAAGACGGCCCTTCCCAACCCCAATATTGATCTCTACCAGCAGCTGATCCGCCAGGGGATCCCCCTGGTGTTTATGCACGGCAACTATGCGGAACTGCAGGGTGCCTGCTATGTTTTGGACGACAACTTCGGCGGCGGCCGCCAGCTGGTCCGTTATCTGGCGGAGAAGGGCCATACGCGGATCGCCGGGATCTTCAAGGGGGACGATATTCAGGGCCATGGCCGCTTCGCAGGCTATGCCGCCGGCCTCCGGGAGGCGGGGCTGAGCGTGGATGACGCCCACGTCTTCTGGTACCACACCTCTACAAAGGAACGGATCATGTCCTCTCCTGTGGACCAGGTGCCGCCGGAACTGCTGTCGGCGGTGGAGGGCTGTACTGCTGTGGTGTGCTATAATGACGAGATCGCCAGCCATCTGGAGGCGCTGCTGCTGCACAGCGGGTATCATATCCCCCAGGATATCGCGGTGGTCAGCTTTGACAACAGCCGCTTCAGCGAGCTTGCCCCGGTGCCACTGACTTCCCTGTCCCACGCGCCCTATAATGTGGGCCGGATTGCGGCGGAGAAGCTGCTGCAGATGATGGACAGGGAGACCTGCGATCCGATGCTGATCCCCTGGTCCCTAATTCAGCGGCAGAGCGGCTGAATGTGTGCGATTTGTCAGATACCTTTTTGGCAGGATATCCGTAAAAGCCCAAAACCTCCAGCTGCGGCCGGAGGTTTTGACGCTTTTGTCATAGGGAGGCGGGTTCCTCTGCGCGGAGCCGGGCAGCTCCCCGCCGGAGAATATGGGGCCGGCCAACCCACCGGATGCCATAGCGCCCCTCCTGATGCGCCTGTGCACCTGCGGAGGAATTTGGAGGAAATCAAAGAAAAGGGACGATTTTTCCCTGCCTGCGGAAATTTTGTGTACAAAAGCCATTTTCTGTGCTATAATAACAAAAGGATAACTGCGTACGATGGCATATGATGCATATGGCCTCCGGAGCAGAAGCCCGTGTTCTCTGCCGCGCCGGATCAAAACGGCGGCGCTGCAGACCGGCGACAGGTTTTTTCGTGGGGCGTTGTGGGCGCTTTCACGATAAAATAGATGAAAATGAGACAGCGCATGCAGGGGCCGTCCGCTGCTTTGCGGCCGCACGCGAATCGGGGCGTGTGGTCCGGCGGGCTACCCCTTATTTCCCTGCGTTTTCTCACTTCTTACTTACATATTTTTTCCATAAGGAGTGAAGCAAGTTTGGCAGAAAAAATGAAAATTATTCCCCTTGGCGGTCTCGACGAGATCGGCAAAAATATGACCGTTTATGAGTACGGCGGAGAGATCATCGTGGTGGACTGCGGCATGGGCTTCCCCGGGGACGACATGTACGGCATTGATCTGGTGATCCCCGATGTGAGCTATTTGGTCAAGCAGCGCAGCCGCATCCGCGGCATGTTTATCACCCACGGCCACGAGGACCATATCGGCTCCATCCCCTATATCCTCAAGCAGATCAACATCCCCATCTACTGTACCCGATTGACCGCCGGGCTCATCAAGCTGAAGCTGGAGGAGCACGGCCTTCTCAAGAGCACCAAGCTCATCACCGTGGAGGCCGGGGAGATGGTCCGGGTGGGCAAATTCTACGTGGAGTTTATCCATGTCAACCACTCCATCGCCGACTCGGTGGCCTTTGCCATCCACACCGATATGGGCGTCATTGTCCACACCGGCGACTTCAAGATCGACTCCACCCCGATCGACGGGGAGGTCATCGACCTGGGCCGCTTCGGCGAGCTGGGCCGGGAGGGGGTGCTGGCCCTGTTAGCCGACTCCACCAATGTGGAGCGCCCGGGCTACACCATGAGCGAGAAGACGGTGGGCCGCACCTTTGAGCGGCTGTTCACCGGCTGCAAGCAGCGCATCATCGTCACCACCTTCGCCTCCAACGTCCACCGCATCCAGCAGGTCATCGACGCCGCCGCCAACAACAAGCGGAAGGTGGCCGTCACCGGACGGAGCATGGAGAACATCATGAAGGTCTCCACGGAGCTGGGCTATATGAAGGCCCCCAAGGGGGTGCTGATGGACATCAACAAGATCAAAAACCTCCCCAAGGAGCAGCAGGTGATCGTCACCACCGGCAGCCAGGGGGAGGAGATGAGCGCCCTCTACCGCATGGCCTTCTCCACCCACCGCCAGGTGGATCTGGGCCCTGGGGACCGGGTCATCATCTCCGCCAGCGCCATCCCCGGCAATGAGAAAACCGTGGGCCGGGTCATCAACGAGCTGTTCCGAAAGGGCGTGGAGGTCATCTATGACCGGGCGGACATGCTGCATGTCTCCGGCCACGCCTGCCAGGAGGAGCTGAAGATCATCCACGCGCTGGTAAAGCCCCGTTTCTTCATCCCTGTCCACGGCGAGCAGCGGATGCTCCGCCGCCATGTGAACCTGGCCCTGGAGATGGGCATGGACAGAAACCACATCGTCCTTCCGGAGATCGGCAACGTCATTGAAATGACCACCAAGACCATCAAGGTGGGCGGCACCGTCCCCTCCGGCGAGCTGATGGTGGACGGCAGCGGCGTGGGCGACGTAGGCGCCGTGGTGCTCCGGGACCGGAAGATCCTGGCCGAGGACGGCATGGTTGTGGTGATACTCAATATCTCCTCCCACAACAACCAGCTGATCAGCGAGCCGGAGATCATCACCCGCGGCTTTATCTATGTCAAGGAAAACGAGGACATGATCCGCGAGCTGAGCCAGGTGGCCAAAAACGCCGCCGTTTCCACCTCCGTCAAGCGGGCCAAGGATCTGGGAGAGGTCCGCAGCGCGGTGAAGTCCGCGGTGAGCAACTACCTTTTCAAGGCCACCCGCAGAAGCCCCATGATCATCCCTGTGATCAACCGCATCTGATCCCTTTCTCCCACAAATCCCGATTACAAAAGTCCCGGTCGGCGTGTTTCGCCGGCCGGGACTTCTTGCTTTCGTCATTCTCTTCTGGTCATTTAACCTCAATCAGGGTATAGGCCTGGGTGCCGATCCCCAGCTTTTCCGCATGCTCCACACAGGAGCGCCAGTCGGTGGTGGGGTGCATGTGGTGGAAATGATCCCCGCCCGTCTCTCCGTCATCAATGGCGCAGCCGGGGACGATGGGCTGGGCGTTCACCGCGTCGGCGCAGGCCACGTCCAGGGCCACCGGATCAAAGGAGGCGAACATGCCCACATCCGGCACCAGGGGCACGTCGTTTTCCCCGTGGCAGTCGCAGTAGGGGGACACATCCACCACCAGGCTGATGTGGAAGTGGGGCCGTCCGTCCACCACCGCCTTGGCGTACTCCGCCATCTTGCAGTTGAGGATCTCCCCGGTCTCATCCTGGGCCGCCGTCACTGCATCCTTGGGGCAGATGCCGATGCACCGGCCGCAGCCCACGCAGCGGTCGTGGTCGATGGTCATCTTCCTGTTCTCCATGAGGACCGGCGCGCCGTGGGCGCAGACCCGCTGGCAGGCGCCGCAGCCGATGCACAGCTCCTGGTTCACCGTGGGCTTGCCCGCCGAGTGCATCTCCATCTTCCCCGCCCGGGAGCCGCAGCCCATGCCCAGGTTCTTCAGCGCCCCGCCAAAGCCGGCCATCTCATGGCCCTTGAAGTGGTTGAGGGAGATCACCACGTCCGCATCCATCACCGCCCGGCCGATCTTGGCCTCCTTCACATAGGTGCCGCCCTCCACGGGTACATACGCCTCGTCGGTCCCCTTCAGCCCGTCGGCGATCAGCAGGTGGCAGCCCACAGTGAAGGGGTTGTAGCCGTTCTGGTAGGCGCTCTCCAGGTGGTCCAGGGCGTTTTTCCGCCCGCCGATATAGAGGGTGTTGCAGTCGGTGAGGAAGGGCCTGCCGCCCCGCTCCTTGATGAAATCCACCACCACCCGGGCGTAGTTGGGGCGGAGATAGGCCAGGTTCCCCGGCTCGCCGAAGTGGATCTTCACGGCCACATATTTCCCGTCAAAGTCCATCTCCCCCATGCCGGCGCGCTCCATGAGCCGCCGCAGCTTGTCCAGCAGGTTGTCGCCGGGCTTTGCCCGGAGGTTTGTCCAGTACACGTTGGCAGGCATTTTCTGATCCTTCCTTTTCTTCTCATTTTCCGGCCCACAGCCGGGCGGACCGGTCTCTTCCTTTTTATTTTATCACAGCGTCCCCCTCCGGCGCAAGTATGGCGCGGCCTTTTCCGCCGTGCCGGCCCCTCTTTGTTT
Organism: uncultured Oscillospiraceae bacterium; assembly: GCA_904420145.1. GTDB lineage: Bacteria > Bacillota > Clostridia > Oscillospirales > Oscillospiraceae > CAJFPI01. The sequence goes on along the minus strand of CAJFUI010000001.1, from coordinate 1,982 downwards.
CGGGGATTGTAAGGACGGGGAAAACATGGTATACTAAAAATAACGTCCTGCCTGTATGGGCGGAAAGGGGGAGCGTCCTGTTGAAAAAATCCGGAATCCGGCGGTGCGCCGCCCTGGCGTTTCTCCTGGCCCTTTTGCTGCAGACCGCCGCCCCCGCGCCGGCCCGGGCCGCCGCCAGCGGGATCTACTTTGTCGCCGCCAACGACGATCTCCTGGAGCTCACCCAGGAGACCATGCCCTTCTGGTCCGGCGGGCAGCTGTATGTCTCCAACGCCGTCTTTTCCGGCATCTACGGCCGGTCCCTGGGCGTCTCCTGCTCCCCCGGCGTCGACACGGCGGTGCTCTACACCCTGCAAAACGCCCTTTTCTTTGACACCAGCACCAACACCACTTACGACAGCCGCGGGAACCTCTACAGCCAGCACGCTATCCGCCGCGGCAGCTATGTCTTCTTCCCCATCAGCCTCTTCACCTCCTTCTTTGGCCTGACCTACAGCTACCTTTCCACAGATTACGGCCCCCTCATCCGCATCAAGAGCAATGCTGTGGTCATCGCAGACGACGACTTCTTTGTGGATGCGGCGTCCGGCTCCCTCCAGTCCCGGTACAACGCCTACATCCGCTCCCAGACGCCGAGCCAGCCCACAGAGCCGGAGGACCCCGCCGACGAGGAAACCCCCACCGTGTACGGCGGGAAACGGGTGTATCTCATCTTCTCTGTCACCGACCGGGAGAGCACCCTGCCCCTTCTGGATACGCTGGCAGACTACGGCGCCCAGGCCACCTTCCTCCTGACGGAGGAGGAGATGGAGGAGGACCATGACCTGCTCCGCCGCCTGGTGGGGGCGGGCCACGCTGTGGCGGTGGACTGCGGCGGGGATCCGGCAGGGGAGCTGGAGCGGGCCAACGAGGTGCTGTGGGAGGCCGCACACACCCGCACCCGGCTGGCCTGGGCGGCGGAATATTCAGCGGAGAGCGTCAGCGCCGCCGGGTGCTGCACAGTCGGCTACCAGCTGGATTACAGCCGCCAGAGCCTCACCAGCTCCAGCCGCGCCCAGAATCTCTACACCCATCTCTCCGGCCTCTCCCGGACGGACGTGGCGGTTTATCTGGGGGACGACGGGGACAACACAGCCGGCCTTGGCAGGCTTTTGAGCCTTTTGGAGGGGCTTGAGTGTCGGGTGCTGGCCTATCGGGAGACCTTATCGCTGCAATAGGCGCCCTCTGCCGCCCCCCTGTTGGCAGACGGTTTTCATGGTGTTTTATCCCCTGATTTTACAAATTGTTCAACACAAGCATGCTTTTCGGGATATAATGGGAGCAGAAGGATTCGAGCGGCCGCCCCGGGCGGCCCTATTTTGACAGATGGAGGAATCGGAATGGCTCGCAAGGTTCTTGCTGTGGAGGATGATCGGAATATCTCCGATCTGATCCGCATGTATTTGGAGAAGGAGGGCTTTGAGGTCACTCCCGCCTTCGACGGCGGCACCGCCGTGGAGAAATTCAAGGAGATCCAGCCGGACATCGTGCTGCTGGATATCATGCTGCCGGTGATGGACGGCTGGAGCGTGTGCGCCAAGATCCGGGAGATGGCAAAAACCCCCATTATCATGCTCACCGCCAAGGGCGAGGTGCAGGACAGGGTCTCCGGCCTTGAGATGGGGGCGGACGACTATATCGTCAAGCCCTTCGAGATGAAGGAGCTCATCGCCCGCATCAACGCGGTGCTGCGGCGCACGGAGATCCCCGACGACACCCGCAAGCGCCTGACATTTGATAAGCTCGTCATTGATCTGGACTCCTATGAGCTGATCGTGGACGGCAAAAAGGTGGACACGCCGCCCAAGGAGCTGGAGCTTTTATACCATCTGGCCTCCACTCCCAACCGGGTCTATACCCGCAACCAGCTGCTGGACGAGGTGTGGGGCTTTGACTACTTCGGCGACAGCCGCACGGTGGACGTCCACATCAAGCGCCTGCGG